>NZ_DLNW01000047.1:195993-351075 GCF_002478435.1 Pseudomonas sp. UBA7500
CTGGATTCAAGGTCGCGGAAGGTGGTTCCGATCGCACGATGGGTCGGCGCCAGGCATAGGCTGCAATAAATCGCCTTGATCCAAATAAGCCCCGCTGGTTTGGCCGTGCGGGGCTTACCCCGACAGGCGAGCGAGGCGTGCGTTGATCAGGACTATGCGAGGATGCCATGGTCAAGACGCATGAGCAGCTTACAAATGTCGTCATACCCTGAAGGAGTGCACACTAGGCTGCAGGGGGCTCGAAAGCCTAGTCCACGCACAGGCCTCTTCAACCAGTCTTCCGCGATCTTCGAACTTCCGAATACCTGCAGTGCAATCATCGCAACCTGGTCATATCGGCTCCTAAAGCAGCGATGCTGACCACTCCATCCAGAGAATGACGAGTGCACACAGGGGGCGATGATTTGAAGCTCACTCATACGGCATCCTCGATAAACCTTTGATCATCACGATTGGGATTTTACGATGCCGCTCAGGTAGCTTTGATCCCGCATCGCGGCGAACATAAGCCTGTACCTGGCGGCCGGCACCAGGCCAGGCAGGTAGCTGCCGACGGCTAACGAACGACAACGCCGTGAGTGGCTAATTCGTCTACCAGCGTCTTACGACGAAGCATTTTGGGGATTTTGAACAGGCTTCTATAGCTGTAGAAAAAGCAGACAGGGATGAACAAGAGCCCGACGCCGTACGTGGCGGTCGCGATGATCAGGCCCGCGGGAATCGCCGCAAGCCCAAACACAATACCTTTCAGAACGCTTGATCTAGCGACCAGCCGCATATGGTCTAGGTCATACTCGACCTTGCCGTTACCCTTTTCAAAAGCCACGAGAACAATTGATTTTTTATTCAAATGCTTGTAGTACCAAGTTCGCGGGCTGTCAGTCACAATGGCACCATGTCGCTTTAAGTAATCCAACATCGCAACTTCTTTGAAGTGAAAAGTTTTCCCCTCACTATCTTCGCAACGTACCTGATCGTAGAGCGCGTCGATATCACCGCTCGCCTTTAGATTGTAGTTCTTGACCGTGAGGGTCATCTTTTTCAGGTCGGACATACCTTTCCTTAAGTAGTGGATGCTCTGAGGCGCCTGGTGAGCAGGCGTGTGTGCTCACCAGGCAGAAGTAATTGGCTCAGCCGTTAGGTGCCGTCAGTCATGGCCGGGTTCTTCAGGTAACAGGCCCACGGGTTGTCGAGGTGAAAGCTCAGCCGGCCTTTCACTCAACCATGCGGGTAATCGGGCGATGACGGTTCACGCACCTATTTGAGAATGCTCCGATAGGTCAGAGACAATCACGTAATGATCGAGACCAGTCATGCTTTGCACCAAGGTGTAACCCCCCCTCTGCTTCACAATACGAAGCTCGGGCGTCACAACAGTCATGCCATCGCTACTGATGCCCGACAGATCGCAATAGACCATTGCGGTGACCCGATTACCCACGCGGGCCGCGTCCATGAGGTACGCGTCAACCGTGACTCCCCAATCGATGCCGGCTGCCTGTACAACCCGCGGTGGAAGTCCGATCAATTCACAAGCACTCACGCTACTCACCATTCCTAGTCAATTTCGATAATTTTGTATGGGTCGAATCCGCAGTCTTCACCTGGATAACCGCGCTGGTTTGACAGCAAACGGCATCCACCCAGGACAGTGTCGATGGAGAAATGGGTATGGCCGAACGCCCAATAGTCGGCCCGCTCCATTAAGGAGTGCCACCTGTTGTAGTACGCAGCGCTGACATGCCCATCGTGCTCCTCCCCCGCCACCTCGGCCAATGGGGCATGGTGAGTGACGACAAACGTTTTCCCCGCGAACGGCCGCTTCAGCTCCTGGCTAAGAAACTCCCGCGTGGCGTGGTTCTTGGCAATAAGGTCGGCCGGCCGCAGGCGCCGATAATTCGAGTCCGCTCTAATCATTTTGAAGTCATTCATGGCCCGGCTGCAGATCATGGATGCGGCGGCCGTGTCGCCAGTGGCTGAAAAATCCGTCCATGCAGTCCCCACCAGAAATTTCACGTTTCCCAAGGTCAAGGACTCGTTCTCCATCACATGGACGTGGGCCGCTGCCGCCGCTCGCATCTTCTCGATTGTTCGATCGAGATGGCCCTTGTAGCACTCATGATTGCCAGCGCAGTACACAACTGGAGTCGTGAAGGTATCGTTTGCCCACAAAACACCTCGCGCTTGCACATCAATGTCGCCGGCGAGCACCACCACATCCGCCGACACATCTGGGGGGATGAAGCGGTCGAATTCGTTGTGCAGGTCTGAGTAGATGAGGACTTTCATGGACTGGTGGTTTGGCCTGGCTGCTGGCATGCGCTCACAGGGTCGAGACCCGATTCGCTGCACGCCGAAGCTGAAATTCGGTTTAAGCGTATATTGATAAAACCCGCATGGCAGAAGGGCCCGCTGTCGACGAGCATACCCAGTGCAAAGCCGCATGACTATAGTCACTTGCGTATGACGACGCAAATTCAGCATATCGTTCCGTTTGCACGGATCCGATTATGTCGCTTCGCTCTGCCTACGCATCGGCTTTGCAGTACCTCCGCAATCATCGCGACTCATCCAAGCAGGAGCTGGCCCATGCGGCCGATCCCTCCTATTTGAGCCGACTCGAAGCAGGTTCGCGCTCAGTTACCCTTGACGTCAGCCAGCAAATTGCCGAAGCGCTTGACGTGGATCCGCTCACCCTTTTGGTGCTGACATACGCCGCGGAACGCGGTGTGACGCCGCAGGAGATTCTGGAGCACCTGGAGAGCGACCTGAAAGCCACACGGCTGCTCCATTGTGAGATCCCTCCGCTACCTTCAAAGGCTATTCATCCTGTAACCGCTGCTGCTGAAGAGTTGCGCGCGCAAATTAAGGATCTTGCGGCTCAAGGTTTAAGCCAGGCAGAGGTTGCAAGGCAGCTAGGGGTCAGCCGTCAAACTGTTAGCAACCATTTGAAGAAACTCGGCTTGCAGGCCACCTGACACGTGAGTGAGTGTCAGGCTGGCTAAATACTTTCTAAACACTCAACGGAAGAAAACTGCTGGCGACTTTATTCATCTGCGATGGTTCAGATGTAAAAATCGCACGAGCCTGAGGCTCCCTTTGAAAAGTTGTGAATGGCGCAATAGATTGTGTGCCTATCGAGCCTTCGAAGCTCTACATTGCTATTGATGACCAGTCGGTGCGGGCTCTGGCACTTTCTACAAACGCTGGCTAGGACTTCTGGATTTTTCATAAATACGTAGGCGCCCTCACGCGCAGGGAGGCCACGATTGCGACCAATTTCAAAGATGCCCGAGTATCTGCATGTCCGTTTGGAACAAAAGAATTGAGAGCTGAACATGATGCATTCTGCGCCGGTTTTTTCGTAGTTTGCTAAACCATCGAGCACCTCATAAAAGGAGCGCAATACACTGACAGCGTCCAACTCAAAACTTGCCCCAATACCTCCATTATTCAAATTGATGGTTCTTTGCTTAAATCCGACTGTGCAATCATAAGAGCAAGCGCTCCAAAAAAAATAATAAGGCGGAACTTGCCAGTACTTTGCGCAAACCAAGGCATAAGCAAGGACGCCAGGGCATATCGCTCTTGCATCCATCTTTACCCACTCTTCTTTGCCAAGTTTTTTAAGCTTTTTGAGACAGGATCGATGAGGTTTCACATAGACGCGAAAAAGGTACCTGCGCAACGCCCGGACAACCGCTCGCATTTCAGTACTAGATATCACCCGACTGCCTGCAGGCATCAACTCATTATTGCAACATGCATACGCTGGAAATGTCCGTGAGCGCAAGGTGTGAGGGGGGGTATTTCTGAAGACAACAGTCGACTCAGAATGCCTAGTAGTGAAACCTGGCACGCCCAGTCGTTCAACTAAGTAGCCAAGCGCTACGTGGACATCTTGCAACGCACTGGCATGATTTACAGCGATCACATCATAAACTGTCTCGCCTAACAGTTCGTGACCTCGCTGAGCCCACGTGAAAAACGTATTGCACCAAGTCCGTATAACGTCAGCTAGATCTGCAGGCAATGGCTCGTTTTTTGCAACCCTTAAGATAATTGGGATGTGTTCACAGATACTTTCAGCGTTATAAATACCCTTCTGTATGGCCCACTGCTGATCAAGAATCTTTGAGCACTGCTCACATCGTTCTAGGGCATCTCCATGCCAAGGGCAGTGGGTGACAACGCCAAAGTAAAATACCACGGAATGGTAACCGTACTTTATACATTGAGGACAATGTCGGATCTGAACTCGCTCTCTCTGACTTGTTAAATCATGATCATATTTTTTAGGAGCCGGAAACCAACCATCGACAAATGATAGTTTCAGATCTACAGGTGACATTCCCAGTTCTGTGCTCAAGTCATGCAATGAGCCTGAGCAGTTCCACCATGTTTCCTGGATTGGGTTGCCCAATACGAAAACCTGCAGAGCATGATAGTCTGCGAGGCAATTACACCTCAGAATATCTAAGTAGACCTGCCATGAAGAAGGATATGATGCAACCATGGCAGGGTAAATGAGCATATTGCCACCTGGATAATTATTTTTTAGTCAGATTAGTTGTGTAGCTTGCCAAGTTTGCTTCCGCTACGGCTGCTTTAATGACATCCTGTGGAAGTTCAAACCCCGCATGATCGAGCTTTTTTGCGCGAATTAAGATCAGCCTGCATACTTCTAGCACATGAGCAGTCGGAAAAAGCTTCAAGCTTGCCTCGCGAATAGCTTGCTCCATTTGTAAAAAAATAAGCTTTGCGCTATCAGCCAATCTGAAACCGCCTGCGAAGGCTAGTGGTAGAAAGAACTCCGTATATGTGCATTTACTATTCGAAGGGTAGGTCATCTTCTCGTCAAAAAGTGTGAGGGTTTCCGTAAGCCATCCAACATTCTTGCAGTGCGGCAGGTCGTACACTTCATTCAAAAACCGGACAAGTAGTTCGGGTCGCCCTTGCTCCCTCAGCAAGGTAATTGAGTCATCCACCTGTGTCTGGGCGAATCCGATCACTGTCATATCGATCCCCTGCAAGGCGAGTTCGTTCTGCAAGAACTGGAGGTGTTCATATTCATGAATCAGCAATGCCTGCATTTCGTCAATCAACAGAACGAAATGCCTGCCATTCACCGACCTGAGCTTGTTCTCGATTGCCGCCATAGCATCTCGGCGCAGGTTTTCGAGTTTTGGCTGATTCGGGATTGCAAGATTCAAATTCCTCACAATCGTACGGATTATATGTTCATGGCGGCGTGGATCCGCAGTGATCATTAAGCAAAAACGATCTCTGAAACTTTGCCCTTCGTCAATGGCCGCACGTGAAAGCCGGCAGGCTGTGGACTTTCCCATTTGGGGATAAGCCCGGAAGCAGATACTCCTCTTATGCAGCATGACGCTCTCTGCGACAATATTTAACACTGGGGGTATGCTGGGCGTGACAATCGTATAGTCTTTTATAATAAGAGGATGGTTGGGGAAGTACTTAAGCTGCATCGCCAAATCTGTCGGCTCATAAACTTCCATCGACCGTTCCTCGTTAAATCTTCTTGATTAATGCGTCAATGTCTACACTATCCTCAGGCAACACCCATTCCCGCTCAGGAGCAGGGCGAGCAGGAACATCTGTCGTGGAGGTTGTCCCCCCACCATTTTCACTGTTCGTGCTCCATTCCATCTCATGCCTCAAGCGATCCAATTGCGACGCCAGTTTTTTCGACTTCGACTTGGTCTGAAGGCTGTGCTCTAGCTCCGTTGCCAGATGGTTATGAAAAACCACGACAGGACTTTGGCCCTCAACATTGCTCACAGTCTTTTTGCGTTTTCCGCTATTAACTGCTTTGCGGGTCTTCCTGGAATGTTTGACATCTTGCCAATGACCATCAACTTGGAGAGCTCCTAGAGAGCGCCCATCCAAGCGATACGCATAAATCGTCCGTAAGTCACTCTCATTGATTTTAAGAGTTATTACTTGATTGATGAGATCACTTGCCTTTCTGAGGTCGTCATTGGAATAGCGGGCCCGCTCGAAATTCACATAGGGCCTGATGCCATTTTCAATACTACCTCGTACTGTGCGCCTTTCTGATCTCAGCGCCAAGGCGATCGTATTCATCTTGTCAGTAGGTAGGAATCTAGGTATGAAATGATTATTTCCCTGACGTAGCCGCTGCTCTATAACTTGCAGCGGGGTTAAGAATGCCTTTCCTTCAGTTGGCTCTGCATTATGATTGGCAAAAACAGTGTAGCAGAGCTGCTCTAAATAGGAGCTTTTAATATTGTATCTCACTGCTGCTTTGCCTGCGCTGTCTCCTGAGTTGTCCCCAGGTCGAGATCCCACTGTGTTTACCGAGCGCTGAAACAATTCGCGTTCAAATTCTAAAAAAAGTCTTTCAATTCCAGGGCGTCTTTCAAAACGTCTAGGCGGGCCGTATTCCACAGCCCAACCTAGCTCCTTGCGAAGCTCGCAACTGACTTTTGTGGACAAATGCGCCAGTGCGTTGTCCAGCCGCAAAACTGATGGTACTACGCAGGCAAGTTCAGGATGAATCTCAGTGGGGAAGCCGGCGCCGGGTTTGAGCTCTAGATCTGGAATGAGCATATCAGGCTTTGGTAAATTTCGACTGAGCATCTCCCGTAACAACGAGATGACGTCTTCTGCATCTGCGTCCAGGCCGTACACCACATGAAACCACAACACTGCGAAGGAAGATGGTTCCAAAGCCACAATTACGTGGAGACGCTTAAGTACTACTGAGCTTACCAGGCCCAACGAATTTTCGAATGCGATTACAAACTCAGAATCGACGGTATGACTATCGATTATTGCAGAATCATACAGGTTTTTCAGGTTCGCTAGCGTGGACTTACCCCTCCCTACTGCCAAATGCGCAACTGCAGACACGTCACCTATGATATGA
Source organism: Pseudomonas sp. UBA7500 (assembly GCF_002478435.1). Classification (NCBI taxonomy): domain Bacteria; kingdom Pseudomonadati; phylum Pseudomonadota; class Gammaproteobacteria; order Pseudomonadales; family Pseudomonadaceae; genus Pseudomonas; species Pseudomonas sp. UBA7500. Next base: position 202,910 of record NZ_DLNW01000047.1, read on the forward strand.
ACGGCACGATCAAAATTTTCAGCACGAACTCTGCGAGTGAAGTCTGAAATCGTTTTAATACCGTAACTCTCGGTTGTGTAGGGCCATGCATCTTTGGGGTGGGATTTTTTCTCCAGAAACTTTATGAAGCTATGATGAACCGCTTTTGGCTTTATTGCAGTCTCATGTATGACTACATTTCCAGTGCCAGACTGAGGCTTCTCGCACTTCAAGATCAACGCTCGTAGATAGTCCTCTAGATCGGGGTATTGTTGAAATAGGAGGCCAAGCACTCCGGAAAGGCCACTCCCACCTATTCGCGGTGTAACTGGGGCCGTTCTTTTATAGATTTTTATTTGAATATTTCGTATCAACCCCGTATATCCGTACACAACGCCACGCGCATCGACGAGAAGACATTTCGCAATGAGCTTTCTCAGATAGTTGCCGCCAATCTTGGTTTGTTGCTTTATCACTGAAAGCGAAGCACCTGCCATATACATTTTCAAGGCAGAAACCCTACGATTGAACGTGTTCCGTGCATCCTCAGAAAACGAATCAGTGCAAACAGGCTCCCATGGCATCGTTGACTCAAGAAGCCGTATCGTGGTCGCACGACTGTTTCGTGCTGTCATGGTAAAGACCACCGGGTATTGTTACCAAACCCATCGACGCTTGCTTCCACTTTAATGGTGCCCGATAAGATCATTTGGCACATCGCACCAAGCGCGAGCGCAGTATCTTGAATCGGAGTGCTGGCTAGGAGTGTGCGCACATCCCCGCCCTTTTGCACTGAAATCGTCGAGTGAATTAAATCCATTTCTTGTTTAAGATTGTAGCTGCGCACCTGCGAGGCAAACGCAATGACCTTTACCCAAAAGCCGAGGTTCTTGCTCGCCAAATAAAAGTTTGTGCTTGGCAGGTCTACAAGCGTGCCTGTTGAAATGGCGCTGCCGACCTCCTTGAACCAGACGGGAACGCGGCGCACCTCATCCTTAGCATCGTCGCTTTTGAAAATCCTGTGCAGCTCAACAGCGCCATCCACGCAAAAGACTTTAGTGCATTTGATGACTTCGAATTTATCGTCTGCCGCTGGTTCCTCTGCCGAAACCTCGACCTCGACGCCAAGCTTGAAGGTAGCCACCTTTGGATTGGGCTCCAGATTTGTAACCCAGTGCAGAACCTCACAATCACCAACCAGCGCAATATCTTCCTGCAGCTTGTGGCTATAAAAAAGCCAAATGCTGTAGTTATTGCCCGTCGCCTTTCGTGAGGCTGTGAGCTGCCGTCTTAGGTGGGTTCTCGGGCTCGCCATGCTACCTACCCTGTCACTAAGGGATGTGAATTGCTTCCGAAAGCTTAGCTTTGCAGCAGGAGGGTATAGGAACTATTCGCAACAAAGTGGAGGGTTGAAATTTCAATCGGCGATGAAAACCGGGGGTTTACGGCTGTCGCTGGTGTGGATGTCTAGAAATCGTTGACTAAAGGGTTAACGGGAGTGCGGCCATAGGGTCACTATTACTTCTTTCCGCGTCCAAGGATTCACATTTACTACTGGCGAACGGAAACAACCCTAGTGGCTTACGTGCACGCGCAAGCGGCTGGCTTTTATCAAGCTGCTGATTTATAAGGGGGTTGTTGGAGGGCTAAAAGTGTCAGGTTTACTTCGGCGGACTCAATCCAATGTCGTGGCAATGCGCGAACTCTACATCCCTGCATCACAGACAATTGTCATCGAAGACAAATCGGCGGTTCAGGGATTTTGCTCGTTGCTGGACAACCAACTGGCGGCACTGTTCGTGGACCCTGACCAGCAAGGCCGTGGGCTGGGTCGTCAATTGCTCGAGCACGTCAAATCGTTGCGCACCGAATTGAGCCTGGGGGTTTACAAGGAGAATTCACGCAGCATCTCTTTTTACCAGTTTCAGGGTTTTACAGTGATCAAGGAGCAGATCGATCCGCAGACAGGCCATGCCGAGTACCTGATGAGCTACAAGAGCCACCTTTAAACGTCTGGACACCACATTCGTCCGTTGGACCCCTCAATCTTCGAGGTTTTTGCATGAAGCAATGTTTCGCCGTTCTAAGCAGCCTGTTACTGATTGCCGGTTGCGATGTTTCATTCAACACAAACGCCAGCGGTACACAGGCGTCCGCAGTCGTAGTCTCCGATCCAGGCTCTGCGCAACAGCAACGCCTGGTGGTCGATACCGCTGTGCAGTTCCTGATGTTGCTCGATGCCGGAAGAACCGACATGACCTGGGCCACAGCGGGCTCCGCGCTCAAGGCAACCACGACCGAGTCGAACTGGGTAAAAGGCATCGGGACGTTGCGCATGGGCCTGGGCGAGCTGAAGCAACGTGATCGAGCACAGATCACCTTCACCAAACAGCTGCCTGATGCGCCGCCTGGGCATTACGCTGCAGTTCAGACCCAATCGGCCTTTTCGAACCTCACCGTAACCGAGGCTGTGCTGCTGGCTGAAGAAAACGAACAGTGGCGCGTTGTCGGCTACAACCTCAGTAAAACCGTCGAAGTTGCTGCAAAAATGCGGCTCTTCTAGTAGCGTTCGTGAGGTTGGATTCGCAGCGGTTCAAAGGGCCCCTGCTACCCGCTAAACTAGCCTTTTCTTATAACTCAACTAAAGGACTATTTAGTTGAGTTATATTAAAATGTGGAAAGCAGCTGGTCACGCCTACCTGTACCCTGCCCCCTCCTGGTCAATTTGCTGCCTCATCAGGCAAACAATTTCAGCGCATCGTCATTCCACTCATGGCCCTGCTCCGACCAGCCGTTACCCACAGGTGGTGGAAATGCAGTATGGCAATAGCCCTGCTTGCCCGTGAAATCAAACACGGCATGAGGGCGATCGTTGATCAGCAATACCGCCTTGCTATGGTCCATGGACCAGCCGACCTTCACTGTCGAAGGCTTTTGCCGATCAGTTACCTCGTCCACGTTGTAGATGTGCAACGCATCCTGAATCGGGTTATCGGTAGCGGTGGTGTCAAGTGCATAGAAGTAGCCGGTCTCCTCGTCGTCCTCGAACACCACAACAAAGGCCCCCTCCTGTGCGGGCGCCTCGACTACAGTGGCTTGGCCTACGATGAGTTCCTGCTCTGCTGCGAGGTAGATGGGCATGCGAACGGTCCTTGTCACCGAATAAAAAGAAGGCGCGAATGATGCCTAGCCTTGCGTAGTGCTCGCAAGGCCCGGCACTCACATAAGTTTGCGTATGACCTGCAGCGCGCCAAGATGCACCGGGTAGAACCAGTACGCCCAATGGCGTACCGGCCAGATGCCGGTGGTGAGAGGCATGCGTAACAGCCACAGGCCGAACAGCGGTGCAAGGAACGCGGTGCCGAGTACCGCCAGTGAGTAGGCGTCCACTTCCATCGCCCTCGCCCACAAACTGCTGCGGGTATTGACCGCCACGCTGAGCAAGGCCGGCACCAGCCATACCGGCCCCGGCCGCTTGATGGCCAACAGCAGGGCCGCCGGCAGCAGGCAGCCGAGAAATCCGTACATCAGCCGCTCGTCCAGCCAGGCGGCCGCGACAGCGGCGCCCACGGCCAAGGCAGCACTGAGCGTGTTGCGATGCTGAAAGCCCCAGGCAATCAGCAGCCCTAGGGTCAGGGTGAACATCACATTGAGGGCGCCCAGCGCACTGATGGGGCGGTAAACCCCTTCGGATATCACGCTGAACACCAGCATCCAGCCCAGGTAGCGCGTGTTGCTTTGGCTGAGCAACTGGCCAGGGCGCGAACGCGCGACGTTGGCGGCGATCGCCAGGCAAAACAGCGGGAACGCCAGCCGTCCGGGTATGAACAGGGCGTGGGCGTCGGGCCACAACAGGCGCAGATGATCCAACAGCATGGTCAGCATGGCCAGCCACTTGATCAGGTCCAGCGGGATATCGCGCCGTGTCGCTACAGTCATGGCTCCTCGTTTGGGTCAATGGAAGGCCAGGCCATCATCACACTTGCCGGGCTACCCGCGCCAGCAACACCTCAAGCGGGTGCTGCAACCCCTGCCCCTCCTGGCGCTTGACCTGGCTGCGGCACGAATAACCATCGGCCAGCAACCGGCCACCCTGCCCATGCCGGGCCACGATCGGTTGCCAGGACTGCTGGTAGATGATCGCGGAGGTGGCCACGTTGCGGGTCTCGTGACCATAGGTACCGGACATCCCGCAGCAACCGCTCGCAAGCACCTGAAGCTTGAGCCCCATGCGTTCGAACACCTTCTGCCACAGCGCGATCGCCGCCGGCTCGTTGGTCTTTTCGGTGCAGTGCGGCAGGAACTGGTAGACCTCTTCGTCGACCACCGCTGCCGATTCTGGCAGCACCGACACCAGCCACTCCTGTGGCAAAGCCACGGTCGGGGCACCGTCGTTGCCCAGGGTCTTGCGGTATTCCTGGCGATACACCAGGGTCATCGCCGGGTCCAGCCCCACCAGGGGTACGCCCGAGGCCTGCAACAGCAGCAGCGACTTGGCGTTGAACTGCGCAGCCTTGGCGAACGCCCCCAGAAAGCCCTGCACCTGCAACGGCTTGCCATTGGGTGCAAACGGTGCCAGGTACACCTGGTAGCCGAGGCGGCTGATCAGTTCCAGCCACTGGGCTGCCAGAGGCGTTTCGAAGAAACGGGTGAAGGCGTCCTGCACCAGGATCACGCTGCGCTTGCGCTGTTCGTCGGACAACGCGGCCAGCGCGCCCACACTTGCCTGCTTTACGTTCCAGCGCTTGCACTCGGCTTCGAAGTCATGGGTGCTCAACAGCGGGCTGTCGACCATGCCAGCCATGTGCTGCAGCGCGTAGCGCACCGGTGTGGCGGCCATGATCGCGTTGTACAGTCGCGGCAAGCGCGCCAGGTGCGGGATGCTGAACTCCAGCGAGCCGATCAGGTAGTCCTTCATCGGGCGCAGGTAACGACTGTGGTACAGCTCCAGAAAGCGCGAGCGAAATTCCGGTACGTTGACCTTGATCGGGCATTGCCCTGCGCACGACTTGCACGCCAGGCAACCGGACATCGCCTCGTACACCTCATGTGAGAAGTCCTTGCGCCCAACAAGGCGCGCCAGGGAGTTCCAGGTGCGCTGCGCTACACCGGTTACCCTGCCCGCTCCCGCCAGGTTCAGCACGTCCACCCCCGCCTCGCCCTGGCGGCGCAGCCATTCGCGAATCAGCGAGGCACGGCCCTTGGGCGAGTGGATGCGGTTGCGCGTGGCCTTCCACGACGGGCACATGGCGTCGTTGGGGTCGAAGTTGTAGCACGCGCCGTTGCCGTTGCAGTGCACGGCGCTTTCATAGTGTTGCCACACGCGCTCGTCGATGGTGCGGTCCAGGTCGCCGCGCAGGGTAACCGCGTCCACCTCGGTCAGGCGCGCCGCCGGCACGCTCGACGGGGTGGCGATCTTGCCGGGGTTGAGCTGGTTGAACGGGTCGAACGCGGCCTTGAGGTCCTGCAGCGCCGGGTACAGCTCACCAAAGAAGTCCGGCACGTACTGCGAGCGCAGGCCCTTGCCGTGCTCGCCCCACAGCAGGCCCCCGTACTTGTGGGTAAGCGCCGCGACCGCGTCGGAAATCGGCCGGATCAGCTGGGCCTGGGCCGGGTCCTTCATGTCCAGGATCGGCCGCACGTGCAGCACGCCGGCATCCACATGGCCGAACATGCCGTACTGCAGGCCGTGGCTGTCGAGCAAGGCGCGAAACTCGAAGATGTAGTCGGCAAGATTCTCCGGCGGCACGGCGGTGTCTTCCACAAAGGGCTGCGGGCGTGCCTCGCCCTGCACGTTGCCCAGCAGACCGACCGAGCGTTTGCGCATGGTGTACACCTGGTTCACCGCCTGGGCACCCACCGCCAGGGTATGGCCCAGGCGCACCACCGAGGTGTCGCGCTGCAGGTGCTGGATGAAGGCGTCGACGGTCTGTTCAAGGGCATCCAGGTCGTCGCCGCTGAACTCGATCAGGTTGATGCCCAGGGTCTGGGTGTCGGGGTGCGGCGGGAAGTACTGGGCCACGCCGTGCCACACGATGTCCTTCATCGCCAGCATCAATACCTTGGAGTCCACCGTCTCGATCGACAGCGGGCTGTGCGCCATCAGCGCCTTGGCGTCGCGCAGTGCATCCATGAACGCGGCGTACTGCACGTTGACCAGGATCGAGTGCTTGGGGATGGGCAGCACATTGAGCCTGGCTTCGACGATGAAGCCCAGCGAGCCTTCCGAACCGCACAGCACGCTGTTGAGGTTGAAGGTGTCCGGGGTTTCGCGCAGGTGTGCCAGGTCGTAGCCGGTCAGGCAGCGGTTGAGCTTGGGAAAGATCGCCTCGATCAGCGCCGCCTTGTCGTCGGCAATGGCCTGGGCGCAACGATAGACTTCGCCGACCTTGTCGGTACGGGCGGTAAGGGCTTGCAACTGGGGGTTGTCGATCGGTGCGGTGTCCAGGCGAGCGCCGCCCAGCAGCACGGTGCTCAGTTCGAGCACGTGGTCGCGGGTCTTGCCATAGGTGCAACTGCCCTGCCCGCTGGCATCGGTGTTGATCATGCCGCCCACGGTGGCACGGTTGGAGGTGGACAGTTCCGGCGCGAAGAACAGGCCGTGGGGCTTGAGCGCGGCGTTCAGCTGGTCCTTGACCACCCCGCTCTGCACCCGCACCCAGCGCTGCTCGACGTTGATCTCGAGGATGTTGTTCATGTGCCGCGACAGGTCGACGATGATCCCGTCGGTCAACGACTGGCCATTGGTACCGGTACCGCCGCCACGCGGCGTGAGCACCACCGAGCGATGCTGCGGCTGGGCGACCAGGCGTGCCAGCAACTCGACATCCTGCGCGTCACGGGGGAACACGGCCGCCTGGGGCAGGCGCTGGTAGATGGAGTTGTCGGTGGCCAGCACGGTACGCAGGCCCATGTCGCGCGCGACCTCGCCCCTGAAGCCCTCGCTCTGCAGTGCATCGAGAAAACGCTGGTAATGGCTGGCGGGGACACGGTCGGGGGCAAGCAGAGCAATCATGACAAGGGATCCTGAGGCGATATATGACGCAGCGTCACATTCAAAACACGTATGCTTGGCAGCCAGGCAAGGTCTGCCGCATGCTTTATGGGGCTATGTTCCCGTGTGCGGAGCGGGCCTACAACTGAATTTCGTGTGACTTTTGCATGAGCTTTATGAATGAATCCAAGACGACTCACCCCTTCCATGTCGGTGCTTATCGCGTTTGAGGCCTCGGCGCGCCATTGCAGCTTCACCAAGGCGGCCGAAGAACTGGCGCTGACCCAGAGTGCGGTCAGTCGCCAGGTGCAGGCGCTGGAGGCGCAACTGGAGGTGGCGTTGTTCAGCCGCGTGGGCCGGCATATCGAGCTCACCGCCGCCGGCGCCCTGTATCACCACGAGCTGGCCGCGGCCCTGGCCCGCATTCGCAACGCGACGCTGCAGACCATCGCCCACAAGGCCGGCGACGGGCCGCTGCACCTGGCGGTGCTGCCCACGTTCGGCTCCAAGTGGCTGCTGCCGCGCATGAATGACTTCTACCGCCGCCACCCCGGCGTGCTGGTGCACATGCATTCGCGCATTGCCCCGGCCGAGCAGGACAAGGATCAGATGCACGCCTTCATCAGTGTCGGCACCGGGCATTGGCCCGGTCATGTGGCGCATCGGCTGCTGTCCGAGACGCTGGTGGTGGTGGCCAGCCCTGGCGCCCTGCCCGGCTACGCCAGCCTGACGCCGGCGGACATCTCGCAGCAGGCTCTGCTAAGCGTGGTGTCACGCCCCCATGCCTGGGCCGACTGGTTCGAACAGAACGGCCTGCAGCACCGGGCCATGCGCATGGGGCCGGGCTTCGAGCTGACTGCCCACCTGATCCAGGCGGCGGTGGCCGGTATCGGCATCGGGCTGGTGCCACGCATCCTGGTGCAGGACGAGATCGCCAGCGGTGAGCTGGTGGCCTTGTTCGAGCCGGTGGACAGCGGGCGTGGCTACTACCTCACCTACGCCACGCGCTATCAGCAGTTGCCAGCGCTGCAGGCGTTCACCCAGTGGCTGCTGTCGGTCGAGTTTCCCGACAGCTGAGCGACGTTACCGGCGCCCTGTAGGAGCCGGCCTTGCCGGCGAAGGCACCGACGCCGTTGCCGCAAGGTGCGCGCTGCCCTCTTCGCTGGCAGGCCAGCGCCTACCGGTTGCCGGGCACAAAGCCCACTGTGTTCGCTAGCGAACAGACGCCTGCGCCATGCGTCGCCACACTGGGGGCCAGACCCCGCGACGCGAGCACCTACAGGCCTTTATGGATAATTACTGGAGCCGTGCACGCGCCAGCCTGCGCAACGCAGGCCTTTGGCGCACCACACCCCGCAAGTTCGAATACGAAGCCATCCTGCGCTCCGAACTGTTCAGCGCCGAGCAGATGGCCGCCCACGGCACCTTTCTGGCCCAGCACCACGCCCTCAGCCCCCGCAGCGGCAAGGACACCCTGCTGGCACGGCTGGCCGACAACGAACGGACCCTGGCCAGCAGCTGCGCGGTGCTGATCGCCGAACAGCCCACCGCGCGACGGGTCACGCCGGCGGCCGAATGGCTGCTGGACAACTACTACCTGGTCGAAGAACACATCCGCATCGCCAAGACCCACCTGCCCAAAGGCTACAGCCGGGAGCTGCCACGCCTGGCCAACGGCGTGTCCAGCGGGCTGCCGCGGGTGTATGACATCGCCCTGGAAACCATCGCCCATGGCGATGGGCGCGTCGACGTGGACAGCCTGAGCCACTTCGTCGAGGCCTACCAGAGCGTCACCTCCCTGGCGCTGGGCGAGCTGTGGGCCATTCCGATCATGCTGCGCCTGGCGCTGATCGAAAACCTGCGCCGGGTCGCCTCGCGGGTCATGGCCAGCTGGGCCGACCGCAACCTGGCCAACGACTGGGCCGACCGCCTGCGCGAGACCGCCGGGCGCGATGCCAAGAGCGTGGTGCTGGTGCTGGCCGACATGGCGCGCTCGCAGCCGCCGATGACCGCCGCCTTCGTCGCCGAGCTCGCACGCCGCCTGCAAGGCCAGAGCGCCGCGCTGATCCAGCCGCTGACCTGGGTGGAGCAGATGCTCGCCGAATCCGGCCTGAGCATCGAGCGTCAGGTGCAGCTCGATGCCCAGCAGCAGGCAGCCGACCAGGTCTCGGTCAGCAACAGCATTGCCAGCCTGCGCCTGCTCGCCACCAGCGACTGGCGCGAATTCGTCGAGCACATGAGCCACGTCGAACGGGTGCTGCGCAGCGATCCTGCCGGCATCTACCCAGCCATGGACTTCGCCAGCCGCGATCATTACCGGCATGTCATCGAACGCCTGTCCCGGCACAGCGCACAGTCGCAGGCGGCAATCGCCCGCGCCGCCGTCGAACTGGCCGCCGGTGCGCCCAGCCCGCTGCCACACGCCAGCGCCACCACCCATGTGGGGTTCTACCTGGTCGGCGCCGGGCGAGCGCAGCTCGAGCGCCGCGTGCACGCCGGCGTGGCGCTGGGCGAGCGTTGGCGGCGCCTGCTGCATCGCGCGCCACTCACGTTCTTCCTCGGCCCGGTGGCGCTGCTCACGCTGGGCCTGAGCGCACCGCTGCTGTACACCACGCTGCGCGATGGCTGGCCACTGGCAGTGCTGCTTGCGCTGGCCCTGCCCACGCTGGTGATGACCAGCCGCCTGGCCATCGACCTGGTCAACTGGCTGGTGACCCTGAGCGTGACGCCCCGCCTGCTGCCGCGCCTGGATTTCAGCGAGGGCCTGCCCGCTGAGGCGCGTACTTTGGTGGTGGTGCCCACGCTGATGGCCAATGCCGCCGATATCGAGGAGTTGGCAGAGGGGCTGGAAGTGCGCTTTCTGGCCAATCGTGACGATTACCTGCACTTTGCCCTGCTGACCGATTTTCTCGATGCGCCCAGCGAAACCCTGCCTGAAGACGCCGCGCTGATGGCCCTGGCCGCCAGCCTGATCGAGGGCCTGAACCACAAGTACCCGAACGATGCGCGCTTCGTGCTGCTGCACCGTCCGCGGCGCTGGAACCCCGCCGAGCAGGTGTGGATGGGCGTGGAACGCAAGCGTGGCAAGCTGGCCGATCTCAATGCACTGCTGCGCGGGCACGGTCAGGGGCGCTTCATGTTGCAGGTGGGGGATGTCCAGGTGCTGGAGGCGGTACGTTACGTCATCACCCTGGACACCGACACCCAGCTGCCGCGCAATGCGGCCCGCCAGTTCGTCGGGGCCATGCAGCACCCGCTCAACCGCGCCCAGGCCGGCAGCGGTTACGCCATCCTGCAACCGCGGGTCGGCATCAGCCTGCCCAGCGCGGCGCGCTCGCTGTATGCGCGACTGTTCGGCAGCGACGCCGGCGTCGACCCGTACACCCGCGCAGTGTCGGACGTGTACCAGGACCTGTTCGAACAAGGCTCGTTCATCGGCAAGGGTATCTACGACGTGGATGCGTTCGAGCAGGCGCTGCAAGGCTGCCTGCCGGACAACCGCATCCTCAGCCATGACCTGATCGAGGGCTGCTACGCCCGCAGCGGGTTGCTCAGCGATGTTCAGGTGTTCGAAGAGTACCCGGCCCGCTACAGCGCCGACGTCAAGCGCCGCCACCGCTGGATTCGCGGGGACTGGCAACTGCTGCCGTGGGTGCTGCCCTGGGCGCCCACCGCTGGCGGCACCTATGCGCGCAACCGGCTGGATGCCCTGGCCCGCTGGAAGCTGTTCGACAACCTGCGCCGCAGCCTGGAGCCCGGTGCATTGCTGTGCCTGTTGCTGTGGGGCTGGCTGGCCTCGGGCCGGCCCGGGCTGTGGACCCTTGCCGCGCTGTTGCTGGTATTGACCCACGCGGTGCTCGGCACCCTGCTGGAGATGCTGCGCAAGCCTGTCGACGTACCCCTAGCGCAGCACCTGTGGGCGGCGCTGCGCGGCTGCGCCCTGCATTTCGCGCGCGCCGGCCTGCACCTGGCCTGGCTGCCGTATGAGGCCTACTACAGCCTTGACGCTATCGTGCGTACGCTGTGGCGCATGCTGGTCAGCAAGCAGCGCCTGTTGCAATGGAGCCCGTCACGGGAAGTCGAACGCACCAGTGTCAATCGTCTGGGGGCTCTGTACCGCAGCATGTGCAGCGCCCCGATACTGGCCCTGGTCGTGGGCCTGTGCCTGCTGCCAAGCCCCATGACCCTGGCCCTGGCGGCGCCCTTGCTGCTGGCGTGGCTGGCCAGCCCGGCACTGGCCTGGTGGATCAGCCGCCCCTCCCCGCGCGCGCACTTCGACCCCACTGCCGAAGACCTGCGCTTTCTGCGCAACCTTGCGCGCCAGACCTGGGCGTTTTTCGAGCAATACGTCGGCCCCGACGACCACTGGCTGCCCCCCGACAACGTGCAGGAACTGCCGGTTGCCCGCATTGCCCACCGCACCTCGCCCACCAACATGGGCATGGCCTTGCTGGCCCACCTGGCCGCCCACGATTTCGGCTACCTGGGCGGCGGGCGGCTGCTCGAACGCCTGCAGTCCATGCTCGACAGCATGGACGGGCTGGAGCGTTACCAGCGCCACTTCTACAACTGGTACGACACCCTCACCCTGAAACCCCTGCCACCGCTGTACGTCTCCACGGTGGATAGCGGCAATCTCGCCGGTCTGCTGCTGACCTTGAAGCCCGGCCTGCTGGGCCTGGCCGACACACCGCTGGATGACCCGCGCCAGGCCCAGGGGTTGCTCGATACCCTGGAAGTCTTCGGCCAGGCCTTGACCAATGCCGGCCTGCCCGCCACCGAGGTACAGGCGTTATGCCGGCGTCTGCAGGCACCTCAGCCACACGATCTGGCGCAGCTGCTGCAGGACGCACTCGATCTGCCGGCGCCCGCCGACGATGCGGATGCGCGCTTCTGGTTCGACAGCCTGCAACGTCAGTGCACCGAGCAGCGCGACGAACTGCTGCGTTTTGCCCTGCCTGCCACCAACGAACCGGGCACGCGGCCGCCGACCGGTTGCTGGCGCGACCTGGCGCGGCTGGACGCCGAGCAGTGGTGCGCTGCCGATCGCCCGCAGGTGCTGCAGGTACAGGCCCTGGCCCGCCAGCGCATGCAGCAGGCGGCGCAGCTTGCCCAGCGCGTCGAGGCCATGGCCGACATGGACTTCGGCTTTCTCTACGATGCCCGCCGCGAGTTGTTCGTAATCGGCTACAACGTCGATGAGCGACGCCTGGACAGCGCCTTCTACGACCTGCTGGCGTCCGAAGTTCGCCTGACCAGTTTCGTGGTCGTCGCCCAGGGCCAGGTGCCTCAGGAAAGCTGGTTTGCCCTGGGGCGCCTGCTGACCAGCAATGCCGGGGTGCCGGTGCTGCTGTCGTGGTCCGGCTCGATGTTCGAGTACCTGATGCCGATGCTGGTGATGCCCAGCTACGAAGGCACACTGCTCGACCAGACATGCCACGCGGCCGTCACCCGCCAGATCGAGCATGCCAGCCAGCTGGGCACGCCCTGGGGCGTTTCGGAGTCCGGCTACAACACCGTCGATGCGCACTTGAACTACCAGTACCGCGCCTTCGGCGTGCCGGGGCTGGGCCTCAAGCGTGGCCTGGGCGAGGACAACGTGGTCGCGCCCTACGCCAGTGCCCTGGCACTGATGGTCGCGCCCGCGGCCGCCTGCCACAACCTGCGGCGCCTGGCCAGGCAGGGGGTGGCCGGGCGGTTCGGGCTGTACGAGGCGGTCGACTACACCCCGGCACGCCTGCCCCCTGGCACCGATGCCGCCGTGGTGCGCTCCTTCATGGCACACCACCAGGGCATGAGCCTGCTGGCCCTGACCTCGCTGCTGCTGGGTCAGCCCATGCAGCGGCGCTTTGCCGCCGAGCCGGCCTTCCAGGCCTGTGCCCTGCTGCTGCAGGAGCGCGTGCCCAAACGCGCCACGCAATACCTGCATGCAGCCCAGGCGCCTACCGTCGACGATGCCAGCCAGGGCAATGAAACCAAGCTGCGCGTGTTCACCGACCCGGACCGTCGTCGGCCGGCCGTGCAACTGCTGTCCAACGGGCGCTACCACGTCATGGTCAGCAATGCCGGTGGCGGCTACAGCCGCTGCAACGACATGGCGGTAACGCGCTGGCGCGAAGACATCGCCAGCGACAGCCTTGGCACCTTCTGTTACCTGCGCGACGTGGCCAGCGGGCATTTCTGGTCCACGACCTACCAGCCCACCCAGCATCGCGCGCACAGCCAGGAAACCGTGTTCACCGATGCCCGCGCCGAGTTTCGCGTGCGCGAGTTCAACTTCGACTGCCACACCGAGATCGTGGTGTCCCCCGAGGACGATATCGAGCTGCGTCGCCTGCACCTGACCAACCGCGCCCGTACCCGGCGCACCCTGGAGCTGACCAGCTACGCCGAAGTGGTGCTGGCCTCGGCCATCAGCGATGCGCTGCACCCGGCGTTCAGCAAGCTGTTCGTGCAAACCGAGCTGGTGCGACCGCTGCAGGCGATCCTGTGCAGCCGGCGTCCGCGTGCCAGTGACGAAGCCGTGCCGTGGATGTGCCACCTGCTGGCAGCCCACGGGGCGGACATCGAGCAGATCTCCTACGAAACCGACCGTGCCCGCTTCATCGGCCGCGGCCGCACCCTGCAGGCGCCGGCCGCGCTGACGGACACCTGCGAGCAGCTGTCCGGCACTGCCGGTGCGGTGCTCGACCCGGTCGTGGCCATCCGCTGCCGTATCAGCCTGGAGCCTGGCCAGAGCGCCACCATCGACCTGGTCACCGGGGTGGCCGACAGCCGCGAGGCCTGCCTGCACCTGATCGACAAATACCGCGACCGGCATCTGGCCGACCGGGTGTTCGACCTGGCCTGGACCCACAGCCAGGTGCTGTTGCGCCAGCTCAACACCTCGATGGCCGATGCCAGGCTGTTCGAGCAGATGGCGGCCTCGGTGCTGTATGCCAACCCTGCATTGCGCGCCGAAAGCGCCGTGCTGGCCAGTAACCGGCGTAGCCAGTCGGGGCTGTGGGGCCAGGCGATCTCCGGCGACCTGCCCATCGTGCTGGTGCAGATCGCCGACCCGGCCAACATCGAGCTGGTGCAGCAGATGGTCCAGGCCCATGCCTACTGGCGCCAGAAAGGCCTGGTGGTGGACCTGGTGATCTGGAACGAAGACCAGGCCGGCTACCGCCAGCAACTGCAGGACCTGATCATGGGCCTGGTGACCTCCGGGGTCGAAGCGGCCCTGCTGGACCGCCCCGGCGGCATCTTCGTGCGTCCTGCGCAGCAGCTGTCCAGCGAAGACCGCACGCTGATGCGCTCGGTGGCACGCCTGATACTCAACGACAGCCATGGCAGCCTGGCCGAGCAGGTCCACCGGCGGCGCATCGAGCCGGCCCTGGCGCCGTTCACCCCCAGCCTGCTGCAAGGGCCGCAGAGTGCCGGCTACACGCTGCAGCCGCTGGCCATGGCGCCCACGCTGGGCAACGCCTACGGCGGCTTCAGCGCCGACGGCAGTGAATACATCATCAATCATCGCCCAGGCCAGCCGACCCCGGCGCCCTGGGTCAACGTGCTGGCCAACCCCGGGTTCGGCAGCATCGTCTCGGAAACCGGCGGTGCCTACAGCTGGTACGAAAACGCCCACGAGTACCGTTTGAGCCCCTGGCACAATGACCCGGTCAGCGACCCTGGCGGCGAAGTGCTGTACCTGCGCGACGAAGATTCCGGGCAGGTCTGGTCGCCGACCCCGGCGCCCTGCCCGGGCAGCGGCGCCTACCGAACCCGCCACGGCTTTGGCTACAGTGTGTTCGAGCATGTGCAGGACGCCATACATAGTGAGCTCTGGGTGTTCGTGGCGCTGGATGCGCCGGTCAAATTCTCGCGCCTGGTGCTGCGCAACACCGGCGATCGTGCGCGACGCCTGTCAGCGACCTGCTACGTGGAATGGGTGCTGGGGGACTTGCGCAGCAAGTCGGCCATGCACGTCGTCACCGAAGCCGACCCGTTCAGTGGCGCGCTGTTTGCGCGCAACGCCTACTCCATCGAATTCTCGGGTCGCGTGGGGTTTCTGGACTGCGACTGGCCCCAGGCCGGCCTCAGTGGCGACCGGGTCGAGTTTCTGGGGCGCAACGGTACCCTGGCCGACCCGGCAGCCCTGCGCCGGGCGCGCCTTTCGGGGCGCCTCGGCGGCGGCATGGACCCCTGTGGTGCGCTGCAGGTAAGCGTCGAGCTGGCCCCTGGTGAAAGCCGCGAAGTGGTGTTCCGCCTGGGCGCCGAGCAGGACGCCAAGGCCGCCACCCGGCGGGTGCAGCAGTACCGCGGCGTACGCGCCGCCAACGTCGAACTGGCGCGGGTCACGCAGCACTGGCGCACCACCCTGGGCAGCCTGCGCATCCACACCCCGGAGCCTGCGCTGGACGTGCTGGTCAACGGCTGGCTGATGTACCAGGTGATTGCCTGTCGCTTCCATGCCCGCAGCGGCTATTACCAGTCCGGCGGTGCATTTGGCTTCAGGGACCAGTTGCAGGACAGCATGGCCATGGTGCACGCCGACCCTGCCAGCAGCCGCGCCCACCTGCTGCTGTGTGCCCGCCACCAGTACGTGCAGGGCGACGTGCAGCACTGGTGGCACCCGCCGATGGATCGCGGCGTGCGAACCCGTTGCAGCGACGACATGCTCTGGCTGGCCCTGGCCACCAGCCGCTATGTGCAGATCACTGGCGACACTGCGGTGCTGAACGAGCCCGTCGGCTATCTGGACGGTCGCGCACTCAACAACGGCGAGGAGTCCTACTACGACCTGCCCGGTCATTCGCCCCTGCAAGAGCCCCTCTACCAGCATTGCCAGCGCGCGCTGGAGCACGGCCTTTGCGTCGGGGCCCACGGCTTGCCGTTGATGGGCAGCGGCGACTGGAACGACGGCATGAACAAGGTGGGCGAGCACGGCATAGGCGAAAGCGTATGGCTGGGCTTTTTCGCCCACGAGGTGCTGCGTCGGTTCGCCGAAACGGCGCAGTTGCATGGCGATGCCCGCTTTGCCCAGCGCTGCGGCGAGCAGGCGCGGCGGCTGCGCAGCAACCTGCAGGCCCATGCCTGGGACGGCGCCTGGTACCGGCGTGCGTATTTCGACAATGGCCAGCCCCTGGGGTCGGCCAGCAACCAGGAGTGCCGCATCGACTCTATCGCCCAGAGCTGGTCGGTGCTGTCGGGCGCCGCGCCCCTGGATCAATGCCGCAGTGCCATGGCATCGCTGGACCGCCACCTGGTGCGGCGTGATATCGGCATCGTGCTGCTGCTGGACCCGCCGTTCGACAAGGGCACGCTCGACCCCGGCTACATCAAGGGCTATGTACCGGGGGTTCGTGAAAACGGGGGCCAGTACACCCACGCCGCCGTGTGGGCGAGCATGGCGTTCGCCCGCCTGGGCGACGGCGCCCGCGCCTGGGAACTGATGCGCATGATCAGCCCCCAGAGCCAGGGCCATGCCACCCGCATCGACACCTACAAGGTGGAGCCCTACGTGATGGCGGCGGATGTCTACGGTGTGGCGCCCCATGCCGGGCGCGGCGGCTGGAGCTGGTACACCGGTGCGGCCGGATGGATGTACCGGCTGATCGTCGAATCGCTGCTGGGGGTGGAGCGCCAGGGCAACACCCTGCTGCTGCAACCGCTGCTGCCGCCAGAATGGTCGGGCTTCAGCCTGCAGTACCGGTATGGCGCCAGTGTTTATCACATCGATGTGCACCACGGCACACAGGCCGTACAGGTGCTGAGCCTGGATGGCGGGGTGATCGACGGCACAAGCCTGTCGCTGGTCGATGATGGCGCCGAGCATCAGGTCACCTTGCTGTGCGCTGCATCGGCAACCGCGACGTTACCCTTGCTAAAGGGAGTACCCTAGGGCCTTACCCTATGGATGCCGGCCCCATGTCCCATGATCCAGCCAGCGGGCAGAACCATCTGCTCGCCGCCCTGCCCGACCCGGTACGCGAGCGGCTGCTGCCGCACCTTGAGCAGGTTGCCTTGCCGCTGGGCAAGGTGATCTACGAGCCAGGCGACAGGCTGACGCATGTGTACTTTCCCACCGATGCCATCGTTTCGCTGCTGTACGTCATGGAAAACGGCGCCTCGGCGGAGATCTGCGTGGTGGGCAATGAGGGGCTGGTGGGCATTGCGGTGTTCATGGGCGGCGAAAGCACCTCCAACCGTGCCGTGGTGCAAAGTGCCGGGCTTGCCTGGCGCTTGCCGGGCCAGCGGCTCAAGGACGAGTTCGACCGCCATGGCGAGCTGTTGCTGCTGATGTTGCGCTACACCCAGTCGCTGATCACCCAGATGGCACAGACCGCCGTGTGCAATCGCCACCACTCGATCGATCAGCAGTTGTGCCGCTGGCTGCTGCTGTCGCTGGACCGCCTGACCGGTAACGAGCTGAACATGACCCAGGAGCTGATCGCCAACATGCTGGGCGTGCGCCGCGAAGGCGTCACCGATGCGGCCGGCAAGTTGCAGCGCCTGGGGGTGATCGAGTACAGCCGCGGGCACATCAAGGTGCTCGATCGGCCGCAGCTGGAACGACTGAGTTGTGAATGCTATGCGGTGGTGCGCAGTGAAACCCAACGCCTGTTGCCCTATTTGCCGTTACGTACCTAGTTTTCCATACCCAATACCCTACGGTACGTAACTCGTCACCGGTGCCAGGTTCTTGTAGAACCTCAATGCCTGATCATTTATTCCAAAGCAAAAGCCGAGAATCACATGGCTATCGTTATTGTTCAGGTAGCGGCCAAACTCCACCTCCGTCATTCCCTTGAGGTCGACTACCCTCACTCTTCCTCCCACTGCGCCACCATGGGTCGCCGTATCCGATAGGAAAAAATCTGAATTGATCAAGGTTGATCTGCGGATGCCATTACTGGCCCAGTTGGCTCCATCGGGTGCGCCGTGAGAGCCCGAAAAAATCAAGATCTCCCGTGGAACAGCATTCACACTCGTTCTACGGCGGAAATAACTCAGGGGCGTATTGAAGTTTTTTCCTGCAACGGGGCGGTTGCTACCGAAGATGATTTTATCCTGCCCCGTCGAAAAGCTTTTCCAGGCCCCCTTCGGTGCCGAACTCAGGGGTTGCGTGGTCACAGTCGGCAGGCTGGAAAACTTCGAAGCGCTTCTTTTCAGCAGTTGACCATTGCGCAGGCCACCCACTAGGCGATTGGCCTTCGCGGCAACTTTTGGCGCAGACGACCCAATCGACATACCTAACGAAGCCAGGCCTGTTCCGAACGATATCCAGCCCAGAATGCCCGCAGCCTTTTCGTTGCCACTGGCCTCAAGCGCCATCGACGCAGCTCCGCTACCCAGGGCAATGGCTTCCACCGCTACCGCTGCCACCGATACGGCTCCTGCAATGGATGTGGTGGCCACCGCCGCGACAGCGCCTGCCGCAGCACCTGCAGTACTCGCACCGGCACCGAGCAAAGCTGTGTACGCCGCACCTACCGCAGGCGCTGCGGTGCCGGCAGTCACGACCACTGCAATCGCCCCCATCACCAGCCCGATACCAGCCACGACCCAGTTCCACCACGCATGCCCGTCCGGGTCAACGCGGTTGACCGGGTCGCCGCTGCAATACGCATAGCGGTTCAAGCCGCCCGCACCATCGGGGCTTGCACTGTCGGGGCTGAGGAACATGAACAGGCACGGGTCGTAAGGGCGGTTGCTGCCGGGCATGTACAACAGACTGTCGGTTTCGCGCACTTCACCGGCGTAGCCCACCCGGCTTTGCGCGGTGCCGTTGTCCAGGCCATGTGCGCTGTAACCCACAAAGCAATTGCTGTCGCCGGTTTCAATCTGCACGCTGCCTTGCCCATCGCTGGCGCTGATCATAACCGTGCGTACCGCCTGGCTCAGCAGGGTCTGGGCGAACACGGTGCTGCCGGCACGCATCAAGGTCAACCAGCCCTGGTCGCTCTGCTCGTTGACCATACGCTGGCCGTCATAAAAACGGTGGCTCGTGGTGCCATTGACGCGGGTCTCGATCAGACGGCCCAGCGGGTCATACGCATAGTCGCAGGTACTGGTGCCGTCCTCCCGGCGCGTCAGGTGCCCCTGGCTGTCCCAGGACAATGCCCGCCACAGTTGTCCGTCATGCCGCTCCCTTGTCAGTTGACCAGCGGCGTCGTATTCAAGGTCGATGATCAGAGCCTGCGGCCAGCTGTGGGTGATCTGAACCGGACGATCTGCAGCCACATCGCTGTCGTAGGCGAACCTCATGTGGTTGCATTGACCATCCTCGTACTCGGTGTCGATCTGTTCATAACCGTCGAGCGCATTGAAACAGAACGTCTGGCGACGAATGCGCTGCCCGGTGCGGGGGTCGGTGACCAGATGAGGCCCTTGCGTGGTGGCTTCGACCAGGCGATTGCGCACGTCGTAGCGGTAGTGCTCTTCGCTCAACAAGGTAGCCTGCTCCGCCTCCAGCGATTCCCACGTGCGTGTCGCCACCTGATCCTGCTGGGTCCAGCTCAAGCGCTGGCGAAAGCGCTGCATACCCGAGATACCATGGCACACCCATGTCCGGGTGCACTCACGGCCCAGGAGGTCGTAGGTCAGGGTCTGCTGCTGGGACTGGCCGTGCTGGCCGTCGGTGGTGAGGGTCTGCGCCAACCGACCGAATGCGTCGTAGCCCAGTTGCAAGGCCAGCGGGCCGCAGTGCTGGCCACTGATACGCCCCACGGCATCGTAGGTGCAGTAAGTCATCTGGCCGTGTACATCGGCAAACGACAGCACGCGACCGTTCAACGAATACTGCCAGCCGCAGGTATGGGGCTGTCCTGCATGGTGCCAGTGCTCGGCACTGGTCACACCCGAGGCGGTGAAATCCCAATCTATCTGCCCCAGCCCGTCGGTGGCCCGGGTAAGGCGACCGTGGGGCGGGCTGTAGGTGAAGGTACTTTCACTGTTTTCGCTCGGCCGCGCGATGCGCTTGAGCTGATAATCCAGCTCGGGTTCATAGCCGAAGTGCGTGACACTGCCGTTGGAGCGTGTGAGTGCTTCGGGAGGAATCTGCCCCGGCACATACGCCAGGGTTTCCTGCTGCCCGCCGCAATCGCGCGTCAGGGGGCGATCCAGGCCATCGAATGTCTGCTTGAGCAGCAACGTCTCGCGGGTTGCGGTGCATAGTGAAAGGGTTGCTATGGCATCGCCATCGCTGTGGGGTGCGAAGCGCCATTTCACGCGGCTGTGGTCTTGCAGGGTACGCTGCGCGACCCGGCCGTCACGGTCGTAGACGGTGGACGTGGTGCGCTGCTCGCCATCGGGCGTTTCTATCGTATGGGCTACCGGACGCTGAAGCGCATCGAGTGTCCAGCGCTCCCGGCGCAACAACGGGCCACCCCCAGGCTCATGCAGCTCCACACGTTCGACACTGCCGCTTGCATTCAGGTACAGCGTGGTGCGAGGCCCTTGCTCCCCGGTGGCGCTCTGTTGCCAGGACACTTGGGTACGCTGGATGGGGTCGTGCTTTGTATGGTCCACCGTGCCGTCTGCATGCTGCACCCGGCATGCGGAGCCCCAGTCATCGTAGTCGGTGAGCACCGTACTGCTACAAAACGGGGTGTTCTGGGCGGCCGCCCAGTCCTGCGAGGTCTCACTGGTGACATTGCCCTGTACGTCGTAGGTCACTCGGCGCACTTCACGCAGGGGGGCACCGGGGCTGTCCAGAAACTCGAGCAGTTCGCGCACCGGGCGTCCCTGACCATCCAGCTCCACACGCAGGCGCTGGCCGTTGCTATCGGTCTGCTCGACGTACACCGTTCGATCACGCTGCAGGCCAACCAGCTGGTAGGTACAGCGGGTGCTGGTCGCATACGGCGTGTTCGCGCTTTCTATGCGGCGTATGGTGCGGCCCAGTGCGTCGTGGTCAAAACGGGTCACGGTACCGTGTTCGTTGCGTTCTTCGATGGTCAGGCCCGTCAGCACGTGGCGCAGGGTCGATGAGCTGATTACCAGGTGGTCATGGCTGATCCGTTGCTGGGTTTCGCACAGCAACGGGCCTTCGAAGGTGCGCAGGAAATTCGTGGTGGCGGCGTAGCCGTTGTAGAGCGTGACACTGGATATCGGTAAGCCATGGAACGGGCTGTCTGCTGCCTGCTCGACACGCTGCAGGATTCTGGCCGTTTCAGCTTCCCCGCTATCAATCGCTTCCCGAGCCACTTCGCTGTCCAGCACCAGGTGCTGTCGATCCTCTGCCTGGCGCTTGTGCAGCCTGACGTAGGCATAGTCGGTGTGCGCCACATGACCCGCTGACCGTGCATCGGGTGCCGGGGCAGTAGTGGTGAAGCGCTTGAGCCAGCGCACGAACCTTCCCCCGTCATCCGGGCAGCCCTGCGCGCCACCCAGCGGATAGTATTCGCGGCTTTCGCTGCGCCCATCGGCGAATCGCTGGTTCAGTACATTGCCATAGGCATCGTATTCGCACGTGTCGCGTTCCTCCCTGAACCGGTTGCCGGTTTCATAGCGGGTAATGCGGGCAATCGGCAGCTGACACCAGGCCGGCTGGTCGTCCCAACCCACCGCAGGGTCGTCTGCGTACACGCTCTGCTGGCAAACCCTGCACTCGCCGCGCACGGTCAACTTCTGCGTCTGCAGGTGATAGTGATTCCAGGTGTATTCGACACTTTGCACCTTGCGCCCCTGTTCGTCGTGCAGGGTTTGCAGGCATCCATAGTCATAACGTGGCAGAAGATAGAGGTTGTCCTTGCCGTCTGCCCATTCACCTGCCGAGACACCCCCGTAGCCAAAGCAGTTGTTCGAGCCGATCAGGGCGTAGGTGGTGTAGGCCACCGGCTGGGCCGCACCGGGGTCGTGCCGATGCGTGGACACCCTGGGCAAAGCGGTCAGCGGCGCGCCCTGTGGCAGCCGAAGCCCATTGTTCCCCGTGGCGTAATCGACTTCGTCCGTGCTGCCCAGCGGCCCCAGCACCTTGCTCGGGAACAGCAATCGGCTTTGCGGATCCTGCCAATAGGTGAAGGCCCAGCGGTTGCCGCCATCAGGCAGGATCAGCTCATTGAGCCGGTCACTTCGCAGCAGCGTGACGACTGTGGTGCTGTCAGAACCCGGAAACATCACGAAGCGGGTTTCATCCCTATCATGCTGGACGTCCAGCAACAGACGCTGCTCGTCGCGGATGGTCCACAGCAGGTAGGGGCCACTGCCTGCAAGCCATTCAAGGTACGCGCGGCGCCCCTGGGCAGAAACGATCTGCTTGAGCATGGCCATGCCGCTGTTGTCCTGGACCTCGAGGTACTCGCAGACGCCATCCTTGTAGTCGATGCGAAAGCAGCGAGCCCTGTCGTCAACGGTGAACACCTCGAACGAACACAGCTTCTGGTCTTCGAACACCAGTTGCCCGCCCTTGCTCAAATCCGAACGGTCGCTATCGAACTTGAACGTGTCGCCCGAATTGATCCGTAGCTGACCGGTGTTGAAATCGAGCATGGACAACCCGAGCGTCCAGCCGAGGCCATACCCGCTGTCGGTGTGCGAGCCCAGTGGGCTGAAATGCAGCGCAGGTTGAATGACCGGCCCGGCAAGGTGGTTGGCGTGCAGTGCCGGCAGCTCGCAAGCCAGCGTGAACTGGCTGGTTCTGGGGTCCACGCCGGTGCTTACATGGCTCAGAAAATTACTCGCCTGGGTGTAGAGCGCGCCGGCGCGCAGGCGCCGGGTAACGTCGTCAGTCCTCGTCATCCGTGGCGCTCCGGCTTTCGGCACCCGTTGCCAGCGACAGCCGCAGGCTGCGTGAGCCGGACGCAGAGGTATCGGCGTAATGGATCATCAAGGTGTGGTCGTTGCCATACGCGTCAACGAACAACAGCGGGCGCGGGCCACCTTGCTCTCGGGAGGACTGGCTATGAAACGGTATGTTGTTGCCCCCCTGAAGTACCACAACGACGCTCTGCGGGCGTATCCTTGACACGCTGGGCACTGGCCTGAAGTCGTCGCCCAGCTCGATCAGAGGGTTGTAGGACACCTCGCTGTGGCCCGGGGCGGCGTAGCCGACGTGGGAGGCCCGGGTGTCACTGGGCGAACGCACGGCCCACTGGATCATCCCGAAACCCGTAGGTTCCACGGCACGCAAGGCCACCCAGGTGCTCAGCACATATTCCCAGATGAAAAGATCGGAATTTCCCTCACCGCCTACCAGTTCCCGCTCAAAGCTGTAGTCGTCAAGGCCGAACACAGGGATGGGCTTTGTGCTGATATCGACGTGCTCGTCGAAACTGGTTTCGCTGCCGTCCGTGACGTAGAAGTACTCTTCAGCGCCCTGTATGCGGGTGATGCCCGCCCAAAGGGTGACATTGGTGCCCGCAAGGGCACGGGAATGCACGTAGAACCGGCGGGTGTAGACGGCAAGTGCTTCGCCCTCTGAAGCTGCATGCGCGCTGGCCTGTGCTGACGTGCCTGGGTAGTAGTCGTAGGCGTTGCGTACCGTCCTGTAGAACCATTGGGCTTGCCCGTTATCCTCGCACTGCAGCGCAGTGTAGGTACCGTCATCGTTGCGTAGCAGCAGGCACACGCTGTCGAGCTCTTGCTGGGAGACGTCCTGATTGGTGCGTGGCTGTATTTCCACTACAACTTCCACCTGCTGGCGCAGATTCGGGTAAAGGTGTCCCGTTGGCGAGCCTAGTCTCATACGTATCTGCGACAGCCAACTCCCCAATGGTGGCGCAGCTCGCGAAGATGCAAGCGCCTCGAATGATCGGGGAGGCACCCCTTCAACGGTCAAGGTATACCCCCAGGGTGCCTGGTTGCTTGCATTCGGGTCTTCGGAATGCAGGTGCACCGACAGATCGAAGCGGTTGCCATAGACATCCATGCCGTAGGTGTAGCTTTGCTGGAGTCTCTTCAGAACGACGTTGAAGTAGGCGATCATGCCCACCGCAATACAGATTGCGTCACGCGGTGATCTCAGGGGGCTGAGAAGGTCGTAGTAGGCCATCATCATTTCGGTTGAGCCCACGATCGTGGGGGTCGATGCCGTGCTGTTGGGGGCTCCGATGCAGGTTGCCTTGTTCAAGTGGAGCGACGATCCATAGGCGGGTTGTTGCATGCTGTGGATCTTCACGACATTGGCGGTTCGTGGGTTCTGCAATGTAACGTAGGTATTTTCGACACGTGCCGCACGCCCTCCGGCCTCTGAGGAGGCGCCCTGGAACACCACCACAGGCCTGGATACGACCAACCCGTGCCCTACCCTGTATTGCGTTGGTTCTACAGCCTCTATCTGAACGCTGCTATTGAAACGCCCTCCTTCGCCTTGGCCACCATACGGGACATCAAGATTGTTGGTCGTCCAGACTCTGCTTTGCACTCTGATCCTGGCTGCAAACTTGAACACCGTGCGCGCATCAACACTGGGGTCCAAATGCAGGTAGCGTACAAAGGTCTGATAGTCATTGCTGTCAGTATGTTTTTTTTTTGAAGTCTTGCCACTTCTGACGGTGCCTTCATCATAAGGCAGTATCCCGGTTTCGGGCGGCTGCGTCCCAGAAACCCACCCCCCGGGCGCGGTGATGTACGGAATTATCTCGAGGCCGCCAACCGGTAACAGTACCACTTCGCCATACGAGTTACGGGCTTGTAAGGTTATGATCACTTTTGATTTTTGACGACCATTCGCGAACAGATGTGCTTTGGCATTCTGTTGTCCTCTGAACGCATCTGCCTCGATCAGAAAATAACTCAAGGTTGCAACTGCAGTGTCTGTAACGTGGGCCATGATGTCGCTTCCTGCGGTTGAGTGGAACGGGTTGCCGGGAGTGGGCTTTATCCATCGGCTGATACATAGACGCAGGACACCTTGCCCTCCAGCTTCCCATCCTTGAAGCCCTCGGAGATGATGCCCCGGGTTACCTCCTGGCCAATAGCGACATAATGGGCCTTTGAAACACTTATTTTTGCAGTCATCTGACCATAGATCGGATTGACGATTTTATAGTGCGAATAGGACTCATCCGAATTGCAGTGCCCGGCATTGTAAATGCCGAACCTTACGCCATCCCTAGGGTTTTCAACGGCGAAGTTATACATCTCGTCATTGTCGCAATCATTGTTGGCAAAGCGATGCATGCCGACGGTCATCTGGATAGTGCATCCCCCGCTGTTTTTCTTGTACAAATGCAACACTGAAATACCCTGTGGTGCAGGAGGAGGCGTTGTGGACTTATTCATGAAAAGGATGATGACCAGCGAGAGCACAATCATTATCACGAAAAGCGTGAAAGCAATAAGGGGGCGCGAAAAATGGAGGTTCATGAGGATGCCCTTTATCTGGCAGCGTGGCATTCAGAGTGTAAGATCACTGCCCTCCCGGTCAAGTTGCTAGTTAAACAAGTTCATGCTGAGCACCTGTGTTTTCAGACTGGTAATATTGCCAGTTGCAAGGCATGAAACGTGTGTGGCAACACTGGGCACATCGATTGAAAGTTACGCGTGCTGAACCCTCTGCCCAGGCTGGCACACTCATTCACTTGCAACAAAAGCCTTGACCGGCTCGCACCATGGCGTTACGTTCTCGCCCGCATTTTTGCAAGCCTGCACAGGAGTCCTGCATTGGACAGTTGCCCTAGTCGATTGCGACAGGTACAGCCGGCGAGCTAGTCCAGCAGACCCTTCTGCCACTGCTCGCCGAACACGGTGGTCAGTGGCGATCCGCATCCCTGGCGGGATGACGCATCTTCATTTCCCCTCCCCGCTTGACGCCCCTCATCGTGACGAGGTGTGTCGGCTGCTCGTACCCGTTGCCATCCCCGAAATCTTTACGCGCACAAGTGCGCTGACGCCGGCTGTCTGCCGGTGCCTTGAGGTGGTTCATGGATTGGAAAGTATTCTTGCTGCGCGTGGCTGTCGCGCTGGTACTGGGGGCGCTGATCGGCGCTGAACGTCAACTGCGTCAGCGCCTCACCGGGCTGCGCACCAATGCGCTGGTGAGCACCGGCGCCTGCCTGTTCGTGCTGGTGACCCAGGCCGTACCGGGCATGCTCCCGGCCGACGCTTCGCGGGTGGCGGCCTATGTGGTGTCGGGCATCGGTTTTCTGGGCGGTGGCGTAATCATGCGCGACGGCATGAACGTGCGCGGCCTGAACACCGCTGCCACGCTGTGGTGTACCGCCGCCGTCGGTGTGCTGTGCAGCCTGGGGTTACTGCTTGAGGCGAGCCTGGGCAGCCTGATGGTGCTATGCGCCAACATCCTGCTGCGTGACATCGCCCAGCGGCTGAACCAGCAGGATGTGTTACCGGCCAGCGAGGCCGAGCAGCGTTACGAGGTGCGCATCGTATGCCGCGCCGAAGACGAGATCCAGGTACGCAGCCTGATGCTGCACAGCTTTGGTAGCAGCGGCCTGCGCCTGCAATCACTGCACAGTGAAGACCTGCCCAACCCGGCCAAGCTGGAGGTGCGGGCCGAGTTGATGGGCGACCCGCAGGCGCCCTCGCAGCTCGAGCACCTGGCCAGCCGGGTGAGCCTTGAGAAAGGCGTCAGTTCGGTACGCTGGCAGGTATTCGAGCTGGCGTCGGACTGACCCGCTTCAGCAACTGGCGCGCCACTCGCGGATCTGTTCGTGGGTGGCCGTCACCCCGCCGCACACCACCACCAGCACCGACTGATATGCCTTGAGTGCCTCACTCGGTGCATAGGCCAGCGCCAGCGCTGCACCACAGGCCGGCTCCACCAGGATACGGTGGTCGAGCAGAAAACGTTCGCAGGCATCCAGCGCCTGAGCGTCAGTCACCACATGGCTGTGAATCGGCCGTTGCTGGCTGAGTTCGAAGGCCTGCTGGCATACCTGCTTGGCCCCCAGCGAGGTCGCCACGCTGGTCACTGCGGGCAGGGCCGTCGGGGCCTTGCTGGCCATCGCGGCAGCCAGCGAGGCGGCGCCGTCGGTCTCCACGGCAAATACCGGCACGTCAGCCCAGTCGTTACGCGCCAACCCCTCGCACACCCCGGCCAACAGGCCGCCCCCGCCCACCGAGAGCACGATCGCATCGGGCTTGAACCCACTGATGACCACCTCGTCGATCAGGCTGGCATGGCCTTGCCATAGCAGCGGATCGTCGAAGGGGTGGATGAAGGCCGCGTCGTCGGTGAGCAGCGATTGCGCATAGGCATTGGCCTCGTGCCAGGCGCTGCCGTGCACGATGACCTCGGCGTCCTCCTGGCGAATCAGCTGCCTGGCGCGCTCGGTGGTGGTTTGCGGCACCACCACGGTCACCGGCAAGCCCAGGCAGCGGCCCGCATAGGCCACCGCAATACCGGCGTTGCCCCCCGACGAGGACACGAAGCGGCGCTTGCCTTGCCTGGCATAGGCCTGGCAAGCCAGGCCCACGCCACGCAGCTTGAACGAGCCACAGGGCTGCAGGGCGTCGAGCTTGAGCCACACGTCCTGGCCGCTGGCCAGGCTGAGCGGGCGCGAAGGCACCAAAGGGGTTTCGAGATGCAGGGACATACCAGGCTCCAGGTCAGGCCAGTTCGACGATCGATTGAATTTCAACGCTTGCTCAGCGGTTGCGGATTTCATCGAGGTAGTTGTAGATGGTGTAGCGTGTCACCCCGAGTGCGGCGGCAGCTTTCTCGACGGCGCCCTTGACGATGAACAGTCCGCCATCGTGCATCTGGCGCACCGCCTCGAGCTTCTGCGCCTTGGCGATACGCCGGCCCTGGCTGCGTGCGTCGTGCAGGGCAGCATCGATGATCTGCGCCATCAACTGCTCGAGGTCGGGTTGATTCTCGGTGGGCTCGCCGGGGGCTGCCCCGGTGCCGGGCAGCAGTTGTTCCAGGCACGCCTGGGCGGCGGCGATGCCACTGAAGTCGGTGTTCACGCACAGGCTGGCATAGGGCTCGCCCAAGGCGTCGCGGAACACCGCAGTGGCACTGCGCAGGGTCTTGCCGTCGCGGCCCAGGCTCGGGTAGTTGCCCACCACCACCGGGGTATGGCTGCCCTTGTCGCGCAGGGCCTGCAGCACCGCATTGAACCCCTGGTCTTCACGAGGCCCGGCCAGTACCGGGCTGCCGATCTGACGCCCACTGACATGCCCGTTGGCAATGGCAATCACCGAATGTTCCGGCCGGGTCAGGTCGTGCAGGACCACCTCGGTGGTGCGTCCCAGCACAGTGCCAAGCATCTGCACCGTTGCGTGCAGTACGCCCAGCACCAGCTGGCGTTCAGGGGTTGTATCGAGGGCCATCGAGCGCACCACAAGAAAAAACGAACCGAGAAAATATCAACATAAAGTTTAATTTTCAACGGTTAGTTAAAATCATCGCAGCACAAAATCGCGTGCTAGCCACCATCGGTATCGATATCGGCATCAGTGCGCGGCTTGCGCTCACGTTGTGGCTTGAAGTCAGGGCTGTAGGGGTTTTCCTTGTGAGGTTCGGGTGTATTGCTCTGCTCCTGCCCTCCTTCGTCCGGGCGTCCGGCATCCTGCAACGGCACCTCCACATCGCGTTCAGGCAGGCTCTTGCCATCGTCCGGGCGTTTCCAGGTTTGCGGCAGCGGTTGTGGCTGGTCTTCAGCAACGGGCTCGCGGTTGCGCGGGTCATGAATCATGCTTGGCGTCCTCCAGTACAGGTTCAGCGTCGTTCATCCGACAGTGGCGTCGGCTCGTCAGGTTCGGGCACTGACGGGTTGGTGTCGGGAATACCCTCGACGTCGTTAGGGTGTTCGCGGCGATCGTCGTCGCCACGCACGTTCGGGTCAGTCACCGGGTCGTGTTCGCGTCGCGGGTCGTTGAGCGGGTCCTTCCACAGGGGGTCATCCTGCGGGCGTGGATCGATAGCCATGGCGGTCACCTCAGGTCGTGGTCCGACAAATGCGGGCCCTGCAGTTTTTCGAGGCCCCTGGACGTGGTAGGTGCCAGCCAGCCGATCAATGGTCAGGGGCCGCGTACTCGCCAGCGAAGGAAAAATATGCTCTGTGCCCCGCAAAATCCGCTGCAACCTGCGGGGCACGCAAGGCCAGCACGCGGTAAGGTAGGCAAAAACTACAACCTGAGGTGTTTGCGTGGCGTCCTATACCCTGCGTCAGCTTAGATATTTCGTCACCACGGTCGAATGCGGCAGCGTGGCCGAAGCCTCGCGCAAGCTGTACATCGCACAGCCATCGATATCCACGGCCATCAAGGGGCTCGAAGACGGGTTCGGTGTACAGTTGCTGATTCGGCATCATGCCCAGGGGGTTTCACTGACCCCGGGCGGTGCGCGGTTCTACCGCAAGGCTCAGGAACTGCTGCGCATGGCCCATGAGTTCGAGCAGAACGCCCTGGCGGACAACGACGTGGTGAGTGGGCAGATCGACATCGGCTGTTTCGAAACCGTCGCCCCACTCTATCTGCCGCGGCTGATCGCCGGGTTTCGCCAACGCTTTCCGGGCGTGGAAATTCGCCTGCGCGATGGCGAGCAGCAAGAGCTGGTACAGGGGCTGACGGCCGGCCGCTTCGACCTGGCGATCTTCTACCAGCATGACCTGGACAGCACCATCGAAACCGAGCCGCTGACCGCGCCGCAAAGGCCCTACGCCCTGCTGCCTGCTGGCCATCGCTTCGCCGGTCAAGCCCAGGTCTCGCTGCGCGACCTGGTACTTGAGCCGATGATCCTGCTGGACGTGCAACCCAGCCGTACCTATTTCGTGAGCATTTTCGAGGAACTGGGCCTGAACCCGAACATCGTGTTCGGCTCGCCCTCTATCGAGATGGTGCGCGGCATGGTCGGCCAGGGTTTCGGTTTCGCACTGCTGGTGACGCGGCCACGTTCCACCATCAGCTATGACGGCCAGCCACTGGTGTGCGTGGATATCGCCGAAGACGTGACCGGTTCGGCACTGGTGGCCGCCTGGCTCAAACGTGCGCAGCTGACCAAGCCTGCGCAGTTGTTCGTGGATTACTGCAAGGAGCAGTTCAGGCTGTGGCTGGCGTGAAAGCGGGCCGATCACTGCACGCTGTAACTGCGTCTGCCTGCCAAGTGCTTAGTTTCAGCAGGTATCAATAAAGCGACAACTCACGACCTGTGCTCGGCCGCAATAAAGTGCGGGCCTGCAACAACCTAGGGGTTGCAGTTGGCCTTGACCGCCGCCTCGTGGGACACATAAGGGCGATGCGGCTCGATGAACCAGGATGCTTTGGTTCGGTACGTGGTCAGCAGGCAGACGAACTGGCGACGCATGCTGTTGGTGTTGCTCCACTGCCGGTCACTGCCGGCCTTGTTCAGCAGCTCCTGGAACGCCAGGTCGGTCTGGTCTGCGGCGATAGTGCGGGTACAGGCGGAAGGCTTGATTTCCAGGCTCCACTGGTTGCCATTGATCGCGCCCCATTTCACCGAGTCTATGTAGCGCGGGCAGCGGCCTGGCACCGGTTTCGGAGGCACGACCCCGGTCGAACCTGTTTCGGCTTGATCGGCAACGATAAAGTCGAAGCGAAAGTGATCATTGATGTTGGCAGGTGGCGTCAGCCGCACAATGGGCACGATGATGCCGGTGTCGGCCCGAAACTCCTTCTGGTTGAGCCTGGCAGCGGCCAGCCCGTTCGGTACCCCTGCCGGCCAGTGGGCAGGCACACCCACTGGCATATAGAAGAATGCCTGGATGGGCAGGGTTCTGGCACGACCCGCCGGCCATGTCGTAACAACAAGTTCGTTCTGCTCGCTGAACCCTTCTGCGGCCAGTATGTTTTTTATCTGCATCATGAGCATGAAGTAACCGGCACTGTTGGCAACGCCCCTGCGCATGTCGAAGCCGCATTGATTCAGCGGGCGGTACTTGGCGGGCTGGTACCAGATCCCGAGCCATTGTTGAGGCGTGGTGACGCCCTGGCTCTGGCATGACCGACTGTGTGGGTAAACAACTCCCTCGTAGACCATGGTGCCGCAGGGTGTGTTCCTGAACCAGTTCCAGCCATCCATGCTGTAGGCGCACTGCACCATCAGCAGGTCCTTGCCCGCTGGCCTGCGGTCCTGGGGATACATGATCAGACCGTCGTTGAAGCCCCACGCCACTGACCTGAACCTTGCGTCGTAACGTATGTAGGAGAACGACGTTCCGCCACTTCTCGCCGAGGTCGGGCTAGGGTCCCAGATGCGAAATGCCCCGGGGTTCTGCGGCCGCTGGGTGACGCGCATCAGGACACCGCTGCATAGAAACGGCGGTTTGCCTGAATCACCGCAATGCGAGTTGCCTGCGCTGTAGTTGTACCTGAGGTCGGCTACGGTGGCGTTGCCGTCCTCCAGCGGGCTGCGTGGTGAGCCAGGCGCCCACTGTGCCAACCCCGGCGCACTGGCTGCGACGCACCCCAGAAACATCAAAACCTTTAACCTGTTCATGGTCCACTCCTTGTGCTGCAGTGCTGAAACTGCCTGTCAACGTGGCGTCGGATTGCAACCGGCAGCCACCGATACGCGATGAGACACATCGGGTCGAAAAGGCTCCAGGTTCCAGGTTTTCTTGTAGCGGGCGGTGGCCAGGTGGCACACCAACTGACGACGCATGCCGCCCCCGTTGTCGAGGCGCCAGCGCCAGTCACTGCCGTAGCGCTTGTACAGTTCCGCGTAGGCGGCGTTGGTTTCGTCCTGGCGGATGCGTCGTCCGCAATAGGTAGGCGTGAGCTCCAGGGTCCAGGCGTTCTTGCGGATGCCTGGGTCGTAGCGGTAGCTCCACTGCCCCGACTCGAAGTAGCGCGTGCAACGTGCGCGCGCAGCGGCTTCGCCAGGCGAAGCGTCGACGGAGGAAAGCTCGCTGCTCGACGCCTGGGTGCCTGGCGCATGAGGCGTCGACTGCTGGCTCGGATGGATGCAGCCAGTCAGCAGTACTGCTGCCAGCAAACAACAAGCTCTGGTGGCAAGATGGATGGGCATCACCGGCTCCTTTGGCAGGATTGCCCATGTCGATCACACTTCAGGGGTTGCCGTTGGCTGCCATTGCGGGCTGGTGACGCGCATACGGGCGGCGCGTCTCGATGTTCCAGGGGGGCTTGTTCGGTACGGACAGGCCGGGCCAGCGTATGTCGCAAGGTGTTCATGTCGCTCTCCCACTGTCTGCCCAACGGCAAGGCAAACAGTAACGGTGAGCAACACCAGCCCGCTACTGACAGAAGTATCAGTAGCGGGGGCTAAGGCCTGGGTGGGATATTGGCTCGAATCAGCGCGCCGCCCAGGCATTGAAGCGTTGTTCCAGCTCCTCGCCATGGTCAACCCAGAACGCCGCATCCACTGCTCGCGCCTGGGCCAGGTTGGCTTCGGCAGTGGGCAACTGTTTCTGTACTTCGGCTGGCAGCAAACCCAGGGTCTGCTTGTTTACCGGGCCATACGGAATGTTTTCCGAGAACACCTTCTGCGCCTGTGGCTGGCTGGCGAACGCAATGAAATCCTCGGCCAGTTTCTTGTTCGGCGTACCCTTCACCACCGCCCAGTATTCAGGGTCGAACAGGCTCTGCGGCCATACGATGCTCAGCTTCATGCCCTCCTTCTGCGCAGCCGCGATGCGCCCGTTGTACGCCGCGCTCATCACCACATCGCCGGCAATCAACCACTGCGCAGGTTGCGCCCCGGCTTCCCACCACTGGATGTTGGACTTGATCTGGTCCAGCTTGGCGAACGCGCGGCTCACCCCTTCAGGGGTGCCGAGCACCTTGTACAACTCATCGGGCTTGACGCCGTCGGCGAGCAAGGCGATCTCCAGGGTGTACTTGGCGCCCTTGCGCAGGCCGCGCTTGCCGGGGAAGTCCTTCACGTTCCAGAAGTCCGCCCATGAGGTCGGCCCCTTGGCCAGCTTGGCATGGTCGTAGGCCATCACCATCGACCATACATAGGTGGCCACGCCGCACTCGGTGAAGGTGCCGGGCACAAAATTGGCCTGGTCACCGAAACGTTGCGGGTCGAGTTTCTCGAACAGGCCTTCATCACAGCCGCGCAACAGCTCGGGGCTTTCGACCTCGACCACATCCCAGCTGGTGTGGCCGACGTCGACCATGGCCTTGATTTTCGACAGCTCGCCGTTGTACTCGCCTGCCACCACGGTGCCCGCACCGCTGGCATTGAATGGCTGGAAGTAGGCCTTTTCCTGTGCCTGCTTGGTGGCGCCGCCAAACGAGATGACGGTCAGGTTCTGCGGGGCGGCAAACACGGCACTGCTCAACAGGGCCAGGGCAAACGGAACGCTGCAACGCAAGGATCGGGTCATGGCTCACTTCCTCGACTAGGCCGACACGCTCGTGCGCGCCGGCGGGGTTTTGTTAGGCGACCGCGGGTACGGTCGTCCTGCTCTACGGCAGTAAAAGGTGCAAGGTTGGCCGGCTCGTATGCCGATCTGTGTGTTATGTCTCGCTCAAAAACGCCGCCAGACGCTCCATCAGCCGGTCACAACCAGCCAGCTGTTCGACGCTGACGTATTCGTCCGGCTTGTGTCCCTGGTCCATGCTGCCCGGCCCGCAGACCACCGCCGGTATCCCGGCCTGGTCGAACAGCCCGCCTTCGGTGCCAAAGGCCACCGTGCTGAAGGCATCGCTGCCGCACAGCCGGGCAATCAGCTGCGCCGCCGCGCTGTCCGGTGGCGTGGCAAGCCCCGGGTAGCTCGACAGCGCTTCGAAACGAATGTCGCTGTCGGCATTGACCGCCTGCATCGCCGGCACTACTTCACGCGCGGCAAACGCCTGCAATTCATCGGCCACCGCTTGCGGGGCGAACGCCGGCAGCGCCCGCACCTCGAAATCGAAACGGCAATCGGCCGGCACGATGTTCAGCGCCGTGCCGCCCTGGATCGTGCCCACCTGCACGGTCGAAAATGCCGGGTCAAATCGTTCGTCGTGAAGCTCCGGCGCCGCCAGGCGCGTACCGATTGCGCCCAGCTGGCCGATCAGCCGCGCCGCCTGCTCGATGGCGTTGACGCCATAGGGCGCGTAGGCCGAATGACAGGCCGCGCCGTGCACATGGCAGCGCATGGCCAGCTTGCCCTTGTGCCCGAGCACCGGCTTGAGTTCGGTGGGTTCGCCGATCAGGCACAGCGCCGGCATCGGGATACGCCGTGGCAACACCTCGAGCAGGCTGCGTACCCCCAGGCAACCCACCTCTTCGTCATACGAAAACGCCAGGTGTACCGGGCGGCGCAACGGGCTTGCCAGAAACAGCGGCACCGCCGCCAGCACCGAGGCCAGGTAGCCTTTCATGTCGGCAGTGCCCCGGCCGTACAGCTTGCCGTCCTGCTCGCTCAGGTCGAACGGCGGCACCGTCCAGGCCTGGCCGTCCACCGGCACCACATCGGTGTGTCCGGACAGCACCACGCCGCCCTCCACCCCCGGGCCGATGCTGGCCAGCAGGTTGGCCTTGGTGCGTTCGGCGTTGTAGATCAGCTCGCAGTCCACCCCCAGATCGTCCAGGTAATCGCGCACGAACTCGATCAGCGCCAGGTTCGAATCCCGGCTCACCGTGGCGAAGCCGACCAGCTGCGCCAGCAGGGTGCGGCTGCGCCATTCACTCATCGCCGGGCACTCCGTAGCTGGGCGCCTGCGTCGGGTCCAGGGCGCGGGTCAGGTAGTCCTGCAACTGGGGTTCATAGGCGGTCCACAGTTTGTGCAGTTCGCCGATGGGATTCTCGTCGGCCCAGTCCACCCGCAGGTCGACGATCGGCCAGGTCAGGTCGCCGACCACCGACAGTGCCGCCGAGTGCACCGCCCCGGCCTCGCCGCCTGCGGCCTGCCCCGCCTGCAATGCCGTGAGCAACCGGGCGGCCAGGCAGCCCTCGCTGCGCTCGAAGGCCTCGACCATGCGTTCGATCACCGCGCTGCTGGCCAGCAGGTTGCCGGCGGCCACGCATTGATCGCCTGCCACTGCATTGTGGGTGCCCAGTGCGTGGCTGCCACTGAAGAGTGCGGTGCGCCCCTGGGCATCCACCACCGCTACCTGACGGTACTGGCCATAGCCATTGCTCGACAGCGCCTGGTCCAGGGCCGTGGCGGGGGCCAGCCCGTCGGCCAGGCCATCGAGAATCTGCGGGCCCAGCGCCGGCAACGTGATGTTCTGGCTCGACACCGCGCCCACGCCGGCGCGCAGCCAGGGGCAACGCGCGCCCACGGCGATGCTCGACGAGCTGATGGCGATACCCAGCTGACCGGTTTCGGCGCAGCGTCCGACGATAGAAAAAGTCATGTGCCGCTCCTTATTCGGGGATCACCGCGATCACGTCGATTTCCATCAGCCATTGCGGTTGGCCCAGGGCACTGACCACCAGCCCGGTGGAAATCGGAAACACGCCCTTGAGCCATTTGCCGACCTCCTGGTACACCGGCTCGCGGTAGCGCGGGTCGATCAGGTAGGTGGTGGTCTTGACGATGTGGCTCAGGTCGCTGCC
This sequence comes from Pseudomonas sp. UBA7500, assembly GCF_002478435.1. NCBI lineage: Bacteria > Pseudomonadati > Pseudomonadota > Gammaproteobacteria > Pseudomonadales > Pseudomonadaceae > Pseudomonas > Pseudomonas sp. UBA7500. Next base: position 238,244 of record NZ_DLNW01000047.1, read on the forward strand.
GGCTTCTTCGAGCAGTTGCTTGACGTTGCGCATGGCCTGTTCGGCCTGGGCCCGCGGGTCGCCAAGGCCGACGAGTTGGCCGTCGAAATCGGTGCCCACCTGGCCACGCACGTAGACCGTGTTGCCGGCACGCACGGCCTGGCACAGGTCGTTGTCCAGGGTCTGGTTGGGGTAGGTATCCTTGGTGTTGAACATGCGGATGCGGGTATGGGTAGGCATCAACGTACTCCCAGTTTCTGGACGTTGGAATCACAGTGGGCGGCAGCCTCGCGTTGCGCGGCGTCGCGGTAGTCGAAATAGGTGCGCTGTTTCACGATGTGCTCGGCGATGTGCCGGGCGTCGTGCCACACGCCCCAGATAAAGGCGGAGCCACGGCGCGACAGCCACGGCAGGCCGACGAAATAGATCCCCGGTTCGCGGGACACACCGCGCTGATGCTGTGGCTTGCCGTCGGGCTTGAAGGCATCGACCTTCAGCCAGCTGTAGTCGGTCGAGTAGCCGGTGGCCCAGATGATCGAGCTGACACCGGCCTTGGCCAGGTCCAGCTCAAGAATCGGTTGGGTCAGGCACTGCGGGTCTGGCAGCATGTGGCGTGCTTCGGGTTCTTCGGGCAGGTCCAGGCCGTTGCGTGCAATGTAGTCGTCGGCGGCATCGAGCAGCGCCAGGTAGTTCTCGTCGCCGCGGGCGATGTTCTCGGCCAGGTTGGCCTCGAAGCTGACCACACCTTGATCGAATGCGCGGGTCAGGCCCACCAGCGTGATGCCCTGGTGGGCCAGCTTGCGAAAGTCCACGGTATGTCCGCCACGGGCACCGCTGACCGCGATGGTCACGTGCTCCTTGCCGGGCTGCACGCCTTCGGCGTCCCACAGGCCGAGCACCCCCAGCCACCAGCAGAAGTCGCGATTGCGGTAGGCACGTGGCGGGCGATCGTGCGCGCCCACCGACAGGTACACCTGCTTGCCGGCGCGCTGCAGTTCATCGGCGATCTGCACACCCGAGGAGCCCGCGCCCACCACCAGCACCGCGCCTTCGGGCAATTGCCGGGGGTTGTGGTAGTCGGCCGAATGCAGCTGGGTGATGCCGGGAAGCTGCGGGGCGATGGGCGGGATCACCGGGCGCTGGAACGGCCCGGTGGCCACCACCACCTGGTTGGCCTCGATCAGGCCCGTGGAGGTCTGCACCGTAAAGCCCGGGCGACCTTCGTTGCGTTCGACCTTGAGCACTTCGACACCGGTACGAATGGGCGCGTCGATCTTCTTGGCATAGGTCTCGAAGTAGGCCGCCACCTGATCCTTGCCGGCGAAGGCGTCGGCATCCAGGCCTTCGAATTCCAGGCCCGGGAAGCGGTCGTGCCAGGCCGGGCCGTTGGCCACCAGCGAGTCCCAGCGACCGGTGCGCCAGGCTTCGGCGATGCGGTTGCGTTCCAGCACCAAGTGCTGCACCCCGAGGCGGCCCAGGTGCTCACTCATGGCCACGCCGGCCTGACCGGCGCCTACTACAAGCGTATCAATTCGGGTTTTTTCAACGGTCATGGCTGTGCGCTTCTGCATGAGGGGGTTGCCCGCATTCTGTGCGCCGCCGGGTATTAGCGAAATTATGATTTATGTCGCCACTGGCAAGGAAAAAGCGTGCCCCCGTATTGCCCATGCCGGGGGCGCTTGCACAACCCTGGTGCTTTGCACAGACTGCGTGGGTCCCCATTGCAGAGCGTACCCGATGTCCTTTTCCATTCGCCTGGCGACCCCTACCGATGCTCCCCTGCTGCCTGCCATAGAGCGCTCTGCGGCCCAGGCCTTTGTGCAAGTGCCGGCACTGGCGTGGATTGCCGAGCACACGGTGCTCAGCAGCGTCGAGCACCTGGAGTTCGTGGCTGCCGGGCTCGAGTGGGTGGTGGTGGATGGGCGGGACCGCCCAATTGGGTTCGTGTGTGCCAGCGCGTTCGATGAGTCGCTGCACATCGAAGAGCTGGCGGTGGATCATGCGCAGCAAGGCCAGGGCCTGGGTCGGCGATTGATTGCGGCCGTGCGCGCGCATGCCGAGGCCCAGGGCTTCGCGGCCCTGACCCTCACCACCTTTGTGGCGGTGCCGTGGAATGCACCGTTTTATGCACGGTTGGGTTTCGAGAGACTGGAAGAGGCGTCGTTAAGCGGTATGTTGCGCCGGCAGATGGCGTACGAGGCTTCGCGAGGGTTGCAGGGGCGGTGTGCGATGCGCTTGTCATTGCGCGACTAGCTGGCGCCCCAAGACGCCGGCAAGGCCGGCTCCTAGATTCGCTGCAACGCACCCTGCCCTGTCAGGGGTGAGTCGGCAGCCCTGTCTGCTCGGCTTCAGCTCGGTCTGAGGCTTGCTCCTTTGCCTTCAAGGCCTCCAGCTCTGCATCGCGCTGCTCGACCTGCGCCTGCAATTGCTCAATCACCTGCTGTTGCTGGCGTTGTTCACCCGCCCCCTGCTCCACCTGCTGCCCCAGCACCTGGTTCTGCCGCAGCAGCTCCTCCCGCGCACCCAACGACTGCGCCAGGCTGGCCATCAAGGTCTTGATCTCCTGTGCCTGTTGCGCCTGCTGGTCCTGCAGCGCCTGCCGCTCACGCTGCACCTGACGCGCCTCCACCAGCAAGCGCTCGTTGTCGCGGTTGAGCCGCGTCAGTTCGTCCTGCTTGACGATCAGGCTCTGCTGCAACTGACGCACCTCGACCTGCAACTGCTGCACCTGCGCCTCATGGCGGCGCTGATCCTGCTCGCGCTGCTCACGCGTGGCGGTGCGGTAATGCTCCAGTGCATCGCGGGCATGCTGGTGCTTGTCTTCCAGCGACTGGATCTGCTCGTCCTTGTCGTTCAGGCGCAGGTTCAACTCACCTACCGCCTGATTCAAGGTGGCATTGCGCGTCTGCTCGGTCTGCAGGGTACTGCGGGTCGTGGCCAACTGCGCCGACTCACCCGCCAGCGCCTCGGCCTGAATCTGGTGTTGCTGCTGCAGGGTCGCCAGCGCCTGCTGGATCGCCTGCAGTTCGCCCTGCAACGCCGCCTTTTCATGGTCGAACACGTTCTGCGCCGCTTCGATACGTGCGTCGCCCTCCTCCACCAGTTGCTGGGCCAGCTGACTGACCAGGTTGGCCAGGGCTTCGCTCATGCCCGGCTTGTCCGCCGCCAGTGTCGGTTGCTGCGCGTCCAGCTCCTTGAGGTAGCGGTGAATCGTGGTCTTGGACCCGGTGTTGCCCAGCTCGATGCGTACGGCATCGATACTGGGGTGTTCTCCACGGGCCAATAGCGCCTGACGCGCCTTCTGCACGATTGCCTTGTTGATACCGCCACGGGCCATGGGTGCTCCTACTATTTCGTAATGTGGTACGTACTATGTAGATACATACTAAATGAAATTGAAAAAATGCCTATAGAAATCAGAATAAAAGATGAAATAATCACGGCTTATCACATGTGATAGGCAAAAAACGCCCGGTTGCAGTCGCTCAGCCGTACACCGATGGAGAACCTGCCGATGAACAAGCTCGATCGCTACCTGGACGCAGCCGTAAGGGACAACACGCGGCGCAGCTATCGCGCGGCCGTGGAGCATTTCGAGGTGAGCTGGGGTGGCTTTCTACCGGCCACGGCCGACAGCATCGCGCGCTACCTGGCCGATTACGCCGAGCAGCACTCGATCAACACCTTGCGCCAACGCCTGGCCGCGCTGGGCCAGTGGCACACCAGCCAGGGCTTTCCCGACCCCACCAAGGCGCCGCTGGTGCGCCAGATGCTCAAGGGCATACGCGCGGTGCACCCGGCGCAGGAGCGCCAGGCAGCCGCCCTGACCCTGGAACACCTGCAGCGCACGGTCGACGCACTGCACGCCAAGGCCGTACAGGCGCAACAGGCGCACTGCCTGCCCGAGCTGCTGCGCGCACGGCGCGATGTCGCCCTCCTGCTGATCGGGTTCTGGCGAGGGTTCAGGGGCGATGAGCTGGCGCGCCTGCGCGTGGAGCACATTCAGGCCCAGGCGGGCGTGGGCATGCAGCTGTACCTGGCGCAAAGCAAAGGGGACCGGCAGGGCCGCGGGGTCAGTCATCGCACCCCTGCCCTGAAGAGCCTGTGTCCGGTACAGGCCTACATCGACTGGATCAGCGTGGCGGGCATCGCCCGCGGGCCGGTGTTTCGCAAGCTCGATCGCTGGGGCAACCTGGGCGAGCAGGCGCTTAACAGTGGCAGCCTGATCGTGCTGCTGCGGCGGATTTTTGCAGATGCCGGGCTACCCGCCAGCCTCTACAGCAGCCACTCGCTGCGTCGTGGCTTTGCCACCTGGGCCAGTGGCAATGGCTGGGACATGAAAGCGCTGATGGCCCACGTGGGTTGGCGCGACGTGAAATCGGCGCTGCGCTACGTGGATGCGTCGGTGTCGTTCGGGGAGCTGGAAGTGTTGCCGGCCAGAAGGGACGTGCTGACAGCCGACTGAGCATTGCGGTGAGGCCACCCGGCGCTCACCGTCACACCCCTCTCACAGCTTCGCGATCGACACCTCGGTCGATTTCACGAACGCGATCACCTCGCTGCCAATCCTCAGTTCCAGCTCATGCACCGACCGCGTGGTGATCACCGAGGTGACGATGCCGGCCTGGGTCTGCACGTCGATTTCCGAGACCACCGGCCCCTCGATGATCTCCTTGATGGTGCCCTTGAACTGGTTACGTACGTTGATCGCCTTGATGGTCATGGTGTGGCTCCTTAGCAGTTGGGAGCACCGTCGTTGCAGTGCGTGAATGCAGAGTGCACCGCAAAGATAAAAATCAAAAAGAATAAATAACGACAAATATAGATCTGTTTGGAATATGAAAAGCTGTATATCAACATTCCTAAACGTTATTTATTTAAGGTTTTTTAGATCATTTAGCATCGACAGGGCCCGGCCTTGAGGCCCGAACCTTTTTGCACAGGTAACCCGCGTGAGCGCCACGTTGCATACCCCTCGATCGACCCCGCTGCAGATTGCCCGCGACCTGGCCCAGACATTCAGCCGCAGCGTGGTAGAGCGCGACCGCAAGGGCGGCACGCCCAAGGCCGAACGCGATGCCCTGCGTGCCAGCGGCCTGCTGGCCCTGAGCATCCCCCGCGAGTTCGGCGGGCTGAACGCCACCTGGAGCCAGACCTTCGATGTGGTGCGCGAATTCGCCCGGGTCGACAGCTCGATTGCCCATGTGTTCGGCTTTCACCACCTGATGCTGGCCACCGTGCGTCTGTTCGGCGCACCTTCGCAATGGCAGCCCTGGTACGAGCTGACGGCGCGCAAGAACTGGTTCTGGGGCAATGCCCTCAACCCCCTCGACACCCGCACCATCGTCAAGCACCACGGCAGCTGGCGTGAATTCTCCGGCAAGAAGAGCTTCTGCTCGGGCGCCAGCGATTCACAAATGCTGATTGCCTCGGCCGTGGACGAGGCTGCCGGGGGCAAGCTGCTGATTGCCGCGATACCCAGCGGTCGCACCGGCATCACCCTGCACGACGACTGGCACAACATGGGCCAGCGCCAGACCGACAGCGGCAGCGCCACCTTCGAACGGGTGCGCGTGGAAGAAGGCGACCTGCTGCTCGACCCCGGCCCGCTGAGCACGCCGTTCGCCTGCCTGCGGCCGCTGATCGCCCAGCTGCATTTCGCCAACATCTGCCTGGGCATCGCCGAAGGCGCCTTCGAAGAAGCGCGCCAGTACACCCTCAACGAGACCCGGCCCTGGTTCAAGTCCACAGCCCTTGATAGCCGCGACGATCCTTATGTACTGGGCCACTTCGGCGACTTCTGGGTACGCCTGCAAGGCGCCCGGCTGCTGCTCGACAACGCCGCCGGCGAACTCGACCGGGCCTGGGCCAAGGGCGCCGCGCTTGGCGCAGACCAGCGCGGCCGTGTGGCGGTGGCCATCGCCACCGCCAAGGTGGCGGCCAGCCGCGACGGCCTGGAGCTGTGCAGCAAGGTCTTCGAGGTCACCGGCGCCCGCGCCACGCAGGCCTCGGTGGGGCTCGACCGGCACTGGCGCAACCTGCGCACCCAGAGCCTGCACGACCCGCTGGATTACAAACTCCACGAACTGGGCGACTGGGCCTTGAACCAGCGCCTGCCGATTCCGACGTTCTATTCATAGTGTGACTGCCATGCAATTGTTGACCCTACCGCCCTCGCCCGCGTTGGCCACCTCGATCCGCGCCACCGCGCAGGTGTTCGAAGACCCCAAGTCACGTGCGCTGCTGGCGCACCTGCAACAGGTGGCGCCCAGCGAAGCCAGCGTGCTGATCATCGGTGAGACCGGTACCGGCAAAGAGCTGGTGGCGCGCCACATTCACAACCTCAGCGGGCGACGTGACAAGCCGTTCGTGGCTGTCAACTGCGGCGCGTTTTCCGAATCGCTGGTCGAGGCCGAGCTGTTCGGCCACGAGAAAGGCGCCTTCACCGGCGCCCTGGCGGCCAAGGCCGGCTGGTTCGAAGAGGCCAACGGCGGCACCCTGTTCCTCGACGAGATCGGCGACCTGCCGATGCCGATCCAGGTCAAGCTGCTGCGCGTGCTGCAGGAGCGCGAAGTGGTGCGCCTGGGCTCGCGCAAGAGCATTCCCATCGATGTGCGGGTACTGGCCGCCACCAACGTGCAGCTGGAAAAGGCGATCAATGCCGGGCACTTTCGCGAAGACCTCTATTACCGTCTGGACGTGGTCAGCCTGGAGCTGGTGCCGCTGCGCGAACGCCCCGGCGACATCCTGCCGCTGACCCGCCACTTCATCGATGCCTACAGCCAGCGCCTGGGCTACGGCCAGGTGCGCCTGAGCGCCCAGGCCGAGCACAAGCTGCGCACCTACGGCTGGCCGGGCAACATCCGCGAGCTGGAAAACGTCATCCACCACACCCTGCTGATCTGCCGCGACGGCCTGATCGAGCACGACGACCTGCGCCTGTCGAACATGCGCATCGAACGCCAGGACGACAGCCCCAGCCAGGACGACTCGGCCCAGGCACTGCTCGAACGGGCCTTCCAGAAACTCTTCGAGGAACAGGCCGGCGCGTTGCACGAACAGGTCGAGGACGCGCTGTTGCGCGCGGCCTACCGCTTCAGCCACTACAACCAGGTGCACACCGCCAACCTGCTGGGCCTGACCCGCAATGTCACGCGTACCCGCCTGATCAAGATCGGCGAACTGGCGGTCAATCGCCGCCGGCCCACTGGCGCCACCCAGGGCGAGCGGGTGCTCAACCTGTCGATCTGATCAGCCACGCGCGGCATACACCGCATTGCCGGCGTCCGCCGCCAGGCGCCGGAACACCAGTGCCGAGGCCATGCACGCCAGCCCGCACAGCAGCATCACCCAGGCCACGTCGCTGGTGACGGGGGTGGTGTGCCCGCGCAGGTTCATCAGCACCCCCAGCAGCGAGGCGGCCAGCCCCACCGACAGGCTCATGCTCAACTGCACCGTCATCGCCGACAGGCTGCTGGCCCGGCTGCTCAGCGCCGCCGGTACATCCGCATAGGTCAGCGCGCCCAGGGTGCTGAACTGCAGCGAACGGATCACTGCGCTGGCGAACAGCATCAGCACGACCACCCAGTACGGCGTATCGCTGGTAAAGCTGGCACAGGCCCCCAGGGTCAGCCCGGTGAGCAGCGCATTGCCGGTGAGCGTGCGACGGATGCCGAAGCGGCGCACCACGCGCACTGCCAACAGCTTCATCAGAAACGCCCCTGCGCCGCCCGCCAGGGTCAGCAGCCCCGCATGCAGCGGGCTTAGGCCAAAGCACAGCTGAAACATCAGCACCAGCAGGAACGGGCCCGACGAGGTACCCAGGCGCAGCAGGTTGCCGCCCCAGAAGCTGATGCGGTAGCTGGGAATGCGCAGCAGCGACAAGTCCAGCAGCGGTTCGGCGCAGCGCCGTGCATGGCGGATGTACCACGCGCCGCACAGCAGCCCCGCCCCGATCATCACCGCCACCCACGCTCGCGGCAGCAGGCCGTGGCCCAGCGCCTCGAAACCGAACACCAGCGCCCCCAGCGCGGTGCCGCTGAGCAGCAGCCCGCGCACATCCAGTGCCCGCGCACGAACCCCGGGATAATGCGGTACATGGCGCAGCACCAGCACGATGCCCACCAGGCCGATGGGCAGGTTGATCAGGAAGATCCAGTGCCACGACACGAACGTCACCATCAGCCCGCCCAGCGGCGGCCCGATCATGGGCCCGATCAGCGCCGGAATGGTCAGGTACGACAGGTTGCGCATCAGGTCTTCGCGCGGCGACCAGCGCAGCAGGATCACCTGCCCCACCGGCACCATCATCGCCCCCGCCGCGCCCTGCAGCATGCGCGCCAGGCACAGCTGCAACAGCGAGGTGGATGCCGCGCAGGCCAGCGACGACACGATGAACAGCACGATCGCCACCACGAACAGCCGTCGTGGGCCGAAGCGGTCGGCGGCCCAGCCACTGACTGGCACGCACAGCGCGGCGGCCAGCATGTACAGCGACACCACCAGGTTCATGCGCACGCTCGGCGCGCCGAAGTCGCTGGCCATCTGCGGCAAGGCCGTCATCACCACGGTGGAGTCGATCAGTTCCATGCACAGCGCGCAGCCGATGATCATCGGCACCTTGCGCGAAACCGGCCGCAAGGCCGGCAGGGGTTCGGCCATGGTCACTCAGAACAGCCCCGAGGTCGGCGGCGGCGTGCCCTTGAGGTACCAGGTGCCGACCGCCGAGGCCTTCCAGTGGCGCGGGTTGTGGTTGGCCACCGTACGCGCGTTGCGCCAGTGCCGGTCGAGGTTGTGGCTGCGCCCGGTGGTGGACGCACCGCCCACATCGAACAGCAGCTCGGCGGCCCGCAGCGCCGATTCGGCGGCAATGTACTGGGCCTGGGCCACGTCGATGGCGGCCTGATCCACCGCCTGCGGGTCCAGTTGCAGGGCCCAGGCGCGGTCGATCACCGCTGCGGCCTTGAGCACCACCGCTTCGGCGGTGAAGGCGCGCGCGGCCACTTCGCCCACGCTCAGTTGCACATAGGGGTCGTCCACCGACTGGCTGGCGCTGCTGTGCTTGATCGGTCGCGCATGCTCGCGGGCAAAGCGCACTGCATCCTCCTGGGCATTGCGCGCGATGCCGGCCTCCACGGTGGCGAGGAACAACTGCAGAAACGGGGTGACGATGGTGCGCTTGCCCTCCTCCACGGTGCGCGGACGAATCTCGCTGGCCAGCACCTGCACATCGTTCAGGCGCGTGGTGCCACTGGCGGTCAGGCGCTGGCCCATGGCGTCGAAGTCGTCCACCAGCTCCAGGCCCAGGCGATCGCGCGGCAGCACGAACGACACCGGCCTGTCCTGTTCGTCCAGCGCCACGGCGCTGACCCAGTCGGCGTACAGCGCGCCCGTGCTGTAGTACTTGCTGCCGCTGACGCGAAAGTGCTCGCCATCGGGCACGATGCGTGCGCTGATCGCGCCATTGGCGCCGCCCACCTCCCAGCCTGCGTTGCCCAGCACGGCGCCGTCCAGGTAGCGCGCGAACCAGCGCTGGCGTTCCTGCTCTGCACCGCTATGGTCGGCGGCCAGCAGCCCTTCGACGAAGGCAAAGCCCGGGCGCAGGGCCTGGGCCACATTGGAGTCCACCGAGGCCACCCGCAGCAGCAGGCCGATCACGTCGCTCACCGAGCCGCCGGGGCCACCGTAGGCGAGCGGGATGCGCACGGTATAGAGCCCTGCAGCGGCCAGCTGGCGTATGGCGTCATACGGCAGCTGGCGCTCACGTTCACGCTCGGCTGCACCGGCCGCAATCTCGGGAAGCAAGGCATCCAGGCGTTGATGCAGGTGCGCAACGCTGGTCAGTGCGTGTTGGGGGGCGTGTTTGGGGACTTCGGACAAATGCGGCATGGGCGCCTCCTTGGGCGTTTGAAAACTCTCAGGCAGATTCGGTAGCGGGTGTTTCGTCGAACTGGCCAGCGGCCTGGCGACTCCACAACCGGTGGTACTGGCCGCGCTGGCGCAGCAGTTGTGCATGGCTGCCGTCCTCGATCAGGCGGCCCTTGTCGAACACCAGGATGCGGTCCAGGTGCGCCACCGTGGACAAGCGGTGCGCGACCACCAGCACGGTCTTGCCGTGCATGATTTCGTCGAGCTTTTCCTGGATGAAACGCTCGGTGAGCGAGTCCAGGCTGGAGGTGGCTTCGTCCATCACCAGGATCGGGGCGTTCTTGAGCAACACCCGGGCAATCGCGATGCGCTGGCGCTGGCCACCCGACAACTTGACCCCGCGCTCGCCCACCAGCGAGTCGTAGCCGTGTTCCATGCTGTCGATGAAGTCGTCGGCGCCGGCGCGGCGGCTGGCATGCACCACGTCTTCGAAGCTGGCCTCCAGGCGCCCGTAGTGGATGTTCTCGCCGATGCTGCGGTGGAACAGGCCAGGTTCCTGGGGGATCAGGCCGATCTGCTGGTGCAGCGAATGCTGGGTCACTTCGCGCACATCGCGTCCATCCACCAGTACCTGGCCGCTGTTGACGTCGTACAGGCGCAGCAGCAGGTTGAGCAGGCTCGACTTTCCCGAGCCCGAGGTGCCCACCAGGCCCACGGTCTGCCCCGCCGGGATCACCAGGTTCAGGTGCTGGAAGATCGGCTTGTCGGGCGCATAGCCGAAGCTCACGTCGCGAAACTCGATGTCGCCGCGCACCGGCGGCAGCGCCCGTGCGCCGGGAAGGTCCACCACCTCGTGGGGCCGCACCAGGGTGCGCACGCCGTTGGCGATGTTGCCGGTGGCCTCGAAGAACTCCAGAAAGCGCCGCGACAGATTGCTCACGTCATTGATGATCAGCAGCGACAGGCTGGTGGCCATGACGAAGGTGGCGATGTCGATGCGCCCCACGTACCACTGCTGCAGCGCAAGCCCCAGCATGCCCAGCTTGAGGGCCACGCCGCCGGCCGACTGGAACCAGCGGATCTTCTCCATGTACCAGAACGAGCGGTAGGCCGCATCCACCTCGCGGTCAAGGTAGTGCCCCAGGTAGCCGTGCTCGAACGGCTGGCGAGCGAACAGGCGGATGTTGGTGAGGTTGCTCACCGCGTCCACCACCTTGCCGTTGCTGGTGCTGCGCGCCGCCGAATACTGCTGCGCCAGCGGGTGGCTGCGCCGCGCCAGAACATAGCAAACGCCAATGAACAGCAGCGACCAGCCGAGCATGAACGCGGCCAGCAGGCCCGAAGCGCTCCACAGCAAGGCGGTGGCCAGGCTCAGGGTCAGCGCCAGGCCGAGCATGTCGAACAGCAGGATGCCCAGGGTCTGGTTGACCCCCAGCGCCACCTCGGCGATGCGGTGCGCCAGCGCCCCGGCGAACTCGCTGCTGACAAAGCGCTGGGAATGGCGTTGCAGGTAGGCGAACAAAGCATGGGTCACGGTGCGCCGCTGCAGCGGCAGCACCTTGATGTGGCAGGCGGCGGCGCTGCGGGCGCTCAGCAGTTCCAGCACCAGCAGCGTGCCGAACAGGCTCAGGGGCGCCACCAGCCCCGGCAGCGCGGCGTGCACCGAGGCGGCCTCGGTCACCTGCCGGGTGATCAGGCCCAGCGCCCAGGGGATCAGCACCGCGCTGACCACGGCGATGCACTGCAACAGCAGGATGCTTGAGTACCAGACCTTGTAATTGCCGATGCACAGGCGCACGAAGGCCAGCGGCGTGTCCGGCAGGTGGTCGATCTTCCAGTGGTGCAGCCGTCGTCGCGGCGTGTGGCGGGTCGAGAAATGCAGGCTCATGGTTCAGATCGCCAACTTGAGGAATTCGAACGAGGTACGACGGCCGCTTTCCAGGTGCGGAATGGCCTCCAGCAAGGCCAGGGTGTAGGGATGCTGCGGGTGGTCGAACACGTCGCGTACCGCCCCGCTCTCCACCGCCACGCCGTCCTTCATCACCAGCACCTCGTCGCTGACCTGGTTGATCACCCCCAGGTCGTGGGAGATGAACAGGCACGCCAGGCCCAGGCGCTGCTTGAGGTCGTCGAGCAGTTCGAGGATCTGCGCCTGCACCGACACGTCCAGCGCCGACACCGGCTCGTCGCACACCAGAATCTGCGGCCCGGCGGCCAGCGCGCGGGCAATCGCGATGCGCTGGCGCTGCCCGCCCGACAGCTCGATGGGGCGCCGGTCGAGCAGCGCCGCGTCCAGGCGTACCAGGCCCAGCAGTTCCTCGGCCCGCCTGCGCCAGTCGGCGCGCTTGTGCCCGGCCACCTCCAGCGCCTCGAATAGCACGCGCTGCACGTTGTAGCGTGGGTCGAAGGAGCTCAGCGGGTCCTGGAACACCACCTGGATGCTGCGCCGCAACTGACGCTTGTGCGCCTCGGAAAGCTTCAGCCAGGGCTGGCCCTTGATCTGGATATCGCCGCTGTCGGGGGTTTCCAGGCCAAGGATCATGCGCGTCAGGGTGGTCTTGCCCGAGCCCGACTCGCCGACGATGCCCAGGGTCTTGCCGCGGCGCAGTTGCAGCGACACCTGGTTGACCACGGTGCGCATCTGCCCGTCCGGGCCCTTGAACGCCTTGCTCAGCTGGCGCACCTGCAACAGCGGTGGCTCCTGGGTCGGCGCCACGATGGCCAACGGCGTTCGTGCTGCCCCCGGCGTGCGCCGAAAGTGCACCGCCCGGCCGGCACGCAGCAGAAACTGCGTGTAGGGGTGCTGCGGGTCGTGCAGCACCGCCTCGACGCTGCCCTGCTCGACGATCACGCCGTTGTGCATCACCGCCACGCGGTTGGCCAGGCGCGACACCACCGCCAGGTCGTGGCTCACGATCAGCATCGCGGTGTTCTCGCCGCGCAGCGATTCGAGCAGGCTCAGCACCTGCGCCTGTACCGTGGCGTCCAGCGCGGTGGTCGGCTCGTCGGCAATCAACAGGCGCGGGTTGCAGGCGATGGCCGAGGCGATCAGCGCCCGCTGGCGCAGCCCGCCCGACAGTTGATACGGGTACTGGCGGGCGCGCAGTTCCGGCTGCGGCACGCCGACGGCGCGCAGCAGCTCGATCACCCGGGCCTGGCGCTGCGCGCGGTCGAGCCCTGTATGCAGCTGCAGCGGCTCGGCGATCTCCTTGCCCACCGGGCGCAAGGGGTCCAGCGCGCCCAGGGCATCCTGCATCACGAAGCCGATCTGCGCGCCGCGCACCTGGCGCCAGGTGCGCTCGTCGAACTCGCGCAGGTCGTGCCCGGCAAAGTCCAGGCGGCTGGCCTGCACCTGGGCATGGGCGCCGGTCAGCCCGGCCAGCGTGCGTGAGGTGACACTCTTGCCCGACCCCGACTCGCCCACCAGCGCCAGGCACTCGCCCTGGTGCAGCTGGAAGCTGATGCCCTTGAGGGTGGGCACGGCCTGGGCGCCAAAGCGCACGTGCAGGTCCTGTACATCGATAAGCGGTGCGCGACTCATGGGCGTTTACCTTCGCTGCGGCGCAGCAGTTCGCGGCCGATCGTACTGATCGAGACCACGGTCAATGTGATTGCCAGGGCGGGCCAGGCCACCAGCCACCAGGCGTTGGCCAGGTAGTTGCGGCCCACAGCGAGCATGCCGCCCCACTCCGGCTCCGGCGGCGGCGCGCCAAAGCCCAGAAAGCTCAGGGCCGCGCCCGAGACGATGTTGCCGCCGATGCCGATGGTGGCCAGGATCAGGATCGGCTTGATGGCATTGGGCAGTACATGGCGCAGGATCACCGCGTGCCGGCCCAGGCCCAGGGTGGTGGCGGCCTCGACGTAGCCGGCACCGCGCACTACCAGGGCCTGTGCGCGCACCAGGCGTGCATAGCGCGGCACGCTGGCGATGCCCACGGCAATGATGGTGTTCAACTGGCCCTGGCCGAAGAAGGTGATGATCACCAGGGCCAGCAGCAGGTCGGGGAATGCCAGCAGCACATCCACCCCGCGCATCACCGCACCGTCCAGCCAGCGCGGGCCGAGCCCCGCCGCCAGGCCGAACAGGGTGCCCAGCAGCAGGCCGATGGCGGTGGCCGACAGGCCCAGCACCAGCGACGGGCGCACCGCGTACACCAGCCGGGTGAGGATGTCGCGGCCGTTTTCGTCGGTACCCAGCCAGTACAGGCTGTCGGGGGCACGAAACGCCTGGCGCGCACTGGCCTCCAGCGGGTCGCCCGCCACCAGCCAGTGCGGCTGGATGGCCGCAATCACCAGCAGCAGCACGAACAGCCCGGCCAGCACCAGGCCCGGGCGGATGGCCCAGCGCCGCACCTTGCGCCGCCGGGCCACGAACAGCGGCTCGGCGGCAATCAGGCCGACGCTCGCGCTTTGATTGATGGGCGCCATGGGCACCTCCACAGGCTAGGGGTTGCGGCTCAGGGCGCCGGGTTCGGGGTGTGCGCGTGGATCTGCTCGATGCGCGCCAGGGTCTCGCTGCTCAGTTGCAGCTCAAGCGCGCCGATGTTCTCGCGCAGTTGCGCCAGGCTCGTCTGCCCGGTCAGGGCGCTGCTGACGAACGGCTTGCCGATCACCGCAGCCAGAACCAGTTGCGCGGGGCTCACGTCCAGCTCGCGGGCCAGTGCCACGTAGGCGGCAATGGCCTGCTGCGCCGACGCGCTGTCGTAGCGGTTGAAGGTGCGGTACACCGACGACAGGCGCGAACCTTCAGGCCGTGCGCCGCCCAGGTACTTGCCGGTGAGCGCGCCGAAGGCCAGCGGCGAATAGGCCAGCAGGCCCACCCCTTCGCGGTGGCTGAATTCCGACAGGCCGCCTTCGTACAGGCGGTTGAGCAGGCTGTAGGGGTTCTGGATGCTGACGATGCGCGGCAGCCCCAGCACCTCGGCCTGGCGCAGGAACTGCCCTACCCCCCACGGGGTTTCGTTGGACACGCCGATATGGCGGACCTTGCCCGCCTGCACCTGCTCGGCCAGCACCTGCAGGGTTTCGCCGATGGCAATGGCCTGCGGGTCGTCGACATACGGGTACTCGCGCTGGCCGAAGAAGTTGGTGCTGCGGTCGGGCCAGTGCAGCTGGTACAGGTCCAGGTGGTCGGTCTGCAGGCGCTTGAGGCTGCCGTCCAGCGCGGCGACGATGTTGGCGCGGTCGTGGCGGCTGAGGCCATCGCGGATATGCGTGCCGCTGCCGGGGTTGCGCGAGGGGCCGACGATCTTGCTGGCCAGCACGATATCGCTGCGCCGGCCGGTCCGGGCCAGCCAGGTGCCGATGAAGCGCTCGGTGCTGCCCCAGGTGTCGGCATGGGTCGGGGTCGGGTACATCTCGGCGGTGTCGACCAGGTTGACACCATGGTCCAGCGCCAGGTCCAGCTGCTGGTGGGCGTCCTGCTCGCTGTTCTGGTGGCCCCAGGTCATGGTGCCCAGGCCGATGACGCTGACCTTGATGTCGCTGTTGCCCAGTGTGCGGTAGTTCATGGGGTGTGCCTCGCTAATCGGTTCAGACGGCCTCTGCCGCACGTTGGTACTGGCTGGCCGGGTACGGCAGGCCCAGGTGGTCGCGCAGGGTGCTGCCGGTGTATTCACGGCGGAACACCCCGCGCTGCTGCAGCAGCGGCACCACCTGGTCGACGAACACCTCGACCCCCGAGGGGAACATGTCGGGCATGATGTTGAAGCCATCGGCGGCGCCGGCGCGGAACCAGTGCTCCAGGGTGTCGGCGACCTGTTCCGGGGTGCCCACCAGCAGGCGGTGGCCCACCAGGATGCGCCGCGACAGTTCGCGGATGGTCAGGTTCTCGCGCCGTGCCAGGTTCAACTGGGCTTCGAGAAAACCGTGCGAGCCGCGCTCGAATTCGCTGACCGGGCCAATACGCTCCCACGGCAGCGGCGCGTCCAGGTCCAGTTCGTCGGGGGGCAGGCCGATGCGAAACGCCAGTTGCTGCACCAGCCCCGCCTCGCCGCTGTAGGCGTTCAGTTCATCGAAGCGCGCACGGGCTTCGGCCTCGGTGCTGGCGATCACGGTGGACAGCCCCGGCATGATCTTCAGGTGATCGGGGTTGCGGCCCCACTGGCGTGCGCGCTGTTTCATCTCCTGATAGAACGCCTGGCCGTCGGGCAAGGTGGTCTGGGTGGTGAAGATCGCGTCGGCATAGCGCGAGCCCAGGGCCTTGCCGCCCTCGGACGAGCCGGCCTGTACCAGCACCGGCCGGCCTTGCGGCGAGCGCGGCAGGTTGAGCGGCCCCTTGACCGAAAAATGCTCGCCCACGAAATCGATGCTGTGCACCTTGTGCGGGTCGGCGAACTGGCCGCTGGCGGCGTTGCCGATGATCGCGTCGTCCTCCCAGCTGTCCCACAGCTTGAGGGTCACGTCGATGAACTCGTCGGCCCGCGCATAGCGGTCCACATGGCGCGGCGCACCGGCCAGGCCGAAGTTCTGCGCGGCGGCGTCGCCGGCGTTGGTCACCACGTTCCAGGCCGCCCGGCCGCCACTGATGTGGTCCAGCGAGCTGAAGCGCCGCGCCAGGTTGAACGGGTCGTTGTAGCTGCTGGACGCGGTGGCGATCACCCCGATGTGCCGGGTGGCCAGGGCCACGGCCGTCAGCAGCACGGTCGGTTCCAGGCGCCCGGCCGGGTGCTGGGCGATGTCGCCCGCCAGCGCCGGGCCGTCGGCGAGGAAGATCGCGTCCAGGCACCCCCGCTCGGAAATGCGCGCGATGTTGCGGTAGTACTCGACGTCGAGGTAGGCGTTGGCCGGTACTTCGGCCTTGCGCCAGGCGCTGGCATGCGCGCCGAAGCCGAGGATGTTCATGCCGATGCTCATCTGTCTTGCGGTCTGGCTCATGGCTGCTGCTCCTGAATGAAGGCGGTTACACCGCGCTGGCTTCGTCGCGCACGGTGGTGCCGTCCTGGGCATGCAGCGCACGCCAGGCAGCACCGGGGCTGACGCCGTTGAGGTAGTAGTTGCCCAGCGCGCGCTCGCGGTAGATCGCCGGGTTGTGCGAGGCCAGGGTGCGCGCATTGCGCCAGTGCCGGTCCAGGCGCCGGGCCTGGCTGGTGGCCGACGCGCCGCCCACCTCGAACAGCAGGGTGGTGACTTCCAGCACCTGCTCCAGCACGATCTGCTGGGCCTGGAAGGTGCGGATATCGGCCTCGACGTAGTCGGCTTCCTGGGCGCTGTCGTTCAGCTCGGCCTGGTGTACCCGCTCGAGTACCTCGGCGGCAGCCAGCACCAGGGTTTCGCTGGCATAGGCCAGGCTCGACAGGCGTCCGATCACCCGCTGCACCAGCGGGTCGTCCTTGGGGCTGGACTGGCCCGGCACGCCGAAGGCGCGGGTGCGGCCCTGGACGAAGGCGGTGGCATCGCGCAGCGCGGCGCGGGCGATGCCGGCCAGGGTGGCGAGGTGGAACAGCTGGTAGAACGCCGAGATGTACGACTCGGCGCGCAGCTCGCCGGGCTTGAAGCGGCGCAGCACATGCTGCTCGGGCACCGCCACCTGCTCGAAGCGTGTGGTGCCGCTGCCGCTCAGGCGCTGGCCGAAACCGTCCCAGTCGTCTTCACGGGTCACGCCGGGGGCGTCCACTGCCACCACCACGCTGACGAAATCCTTGTCGTGCATGGCCACGGCCGCCACCCAGTCGGCGTAGATAGTGCCGGTGCAGTAGTACTTCTCGCCGTTCAGGCGCCAGCCCTCCTCGGCGGCCTCCAGGCTGACCGAGTTGGTGCTGCTGTCGCTGCGCTCGGCCATTGCCGCGCCCCACAGCTGCCCGGCCACCACCTTGGCGAACCAGTAGTCCTGGGACGCCGGTTCGCGGGCCGACAGCCGCCCTTCGACGAAACCGAAGTGCGCGCGCACGATCTGCGGCAGGTTGGAGTCGGCCTCGGCCAGGTCGATCAGCAGGCCAAACAGCACCGGCAGGCTGATGCCGGCCCCCCCATGCGCCTGGGGCACGCGCAGCGCCGTGAAGCCGGCATCGCGCAGCAACGCCACGGCCTCGAAGGCCAGTTCGCGCTGCTGTTCACGCGCCACCGCGCCCTCGCCGATCTGTGCGAACAGCGGCTTGAAGCGCGCCTGCAGCGCAGTGTAGGAATTGGATTGGGTCATGACAGGTCCTTGCTTGGGGGTGGCATCACACGGCCTTGGCACGCGGGTCCACCCAGTGATTGATCAGGTCGACGAGAAAGTTCACGACCACGTAGATCGCCGCCGCCAGCAGGGTGATGCCCAGCAGCAGCGGCACGTCCTTGGATGTTGCGGCGTCGAGCATCAGCCGGCCGATGCCCTGGCGCGAGAACAGCAGCTCGATCACCACCGCACCGCCGAGCAGGCTGGCGAACACGAAGCCGGACAGGGTCACCAGCGACACCAGCGCATGTCGCAGCGCGTGTTTGAGGCGCACGCCGGTTTCGGACATGCCGCGGGCGCGTGCCATGGCGATGAAGGGTTGTTCGAGAATGTCTTCCAGTTCCTGGCGCAGTACCTGGCTGAGCACCGCCGCCACCGGCAAGGCCAGCGCCACGCTCGGCAGTATCAGCGCCTGCCAGCCGCTGGAGCCGGACGGCGGCAGCAGGTGCCAGCCGAATGCGAACACCAGCAGCAGGCCCAGGCCGATCACGAACGAGGGCGCCGACGACAGCACCAGCTCCGTGCCCGACACCAGCGAGCGCAGCCACGGCGCGCGGTTGGCGGTGAGCACCGCGACCAGCACGGCCAGCAGCACCGCCAGTACCGCCGCGGCCAGCGACAGTTGCACGGTGGCGCCCAGTTGCCCGGCGATGATCTGCCCCACCGGGATGCGCAGGCGGTACGACTCGCCCAGGTCGCCCTGGGCCAGGCGCCCCAGGTAATGGCCGTACTGCACGATCAACGGCTGATCCAGGCCGTATTCGGCGCGCACCTGGGCGATCAGCTCGGCACTGGGCATCGCCTCCGGCCCGCCGAGGATGGCCAGTGCCGGGTCGCCGGCGCTCAGGTTCAAGGCCAGGAAGGTCAGGGTCGCCGCGCCCCAGAGCACGCCGATGCCGGCCAGCAGCCGACGGAGTATCAGGCGCAGGTTGTTCATCGGGCCTCCTGGTCGAGCCATACGCTGGTGAAGAACGGGGTGTTGTGCGAGGTATCGAAGATCACGCCCTTGACCGCCTTGCGGTAGGCCACCAGCACATGGCTCTCGTACACCGGTACGGCCGGCACGGTTTCCACCAGGCGTTGCTGCGCGGTGCGGTACAGCGCGGCCAGCTCCACCGGGTCGGTGGAACGGCGCGCCGCCGACAGCGCCGCATCGAGGGCGTCATCGCGAAAGCGCCCGGCGTTCTGGCCGATGAGCTTGGGCGTGCTGATCGCATTGCTGTGGTAGAGGATGTACAGCCCGTCGGGGGTGTTGGTGTGCCAGTAGCCGCCGGCGATTGCCTGAAAGTTGCTGGCATAACGGCGCTCGGTGACCTGGGCCAGGGGCAGCAGATCGATGGCCAGCTCGAAACCAACCTTCTTGAGGTCGGCCTGGATGGCCACTGCCACGCTACCGGGGAAGGCGCCGGTCTCGTACATCAGCAGGCGCGCCGACAGGCGCTGGCCGTCCTTGACCCGGTAGCCCCTGGCGTCACGTTCACCCCAGCCGGCCTGGTCGAGAATGCGGTTGGCCTCGGCCACGTCATAAGCCAGCACATCCTTGAACGCGGGGTCGTAGTAGCGGGTGTTGGCGGCCAGGAAATCGCCCTTGGGCTGGTACTCGCCAAAGCCGGTGATCCAGGCCAGGCCGTCGCGATCGATGGCCTTGGCCACGGCGCGGCGCACCTGCACGTCCTGGAACGGGAACTGCTCGACGTTGAAGGTCAGGCTGCGAAACGGGTTGGCCTTGCGGATGCGGCTGCTCATCTGCAGGTCGGGGTTGCTGCGAATGGCCCTGGCGTTCTGCGCCGGCGCGTCCACGGTAAAGTCCGACTGGCCGGACTCGAGCGCGCTGAAGCGGATCATCGGCTCGGGCACGATGCTCAGTTCCAGGCGGTCCAGGTAGGCCTCGCCGTTGTGCCGGGTCACCGGGGGCGCCCAGTTGTAGCCCTTGCGCCTGACAAAGGTGGCGCCCTGGTCGCGGGTGTAGCTTTCCAGCACGAAGGGCCCCGAACCGATGGCGTGCTCGGCGATGGACTTGGGCGCCTCGAGGATCTGGCGCGGCGAGATCATGCTCAGCCAGGACTGCGCCAGCACGTCCAGGAACGGCGAATAGGGTTCGCGCAGGTGCGCCTCGAAGGTGTACTCGTCGACGATGCGCCCGTCCACGTAGGGCGCGATGTACGCGGCGGCCAGCGGCGACTTGGTGGCCGGGTCGCGCATGTGCTCCAGGTTGATCTGCACGGCGCGGGCGTTGAATTTCTCGCCGTCGCTGAAGGTCACGTCATCGCGCAGGTGGAAGGTGTAGGTCTTGCCGTCCGGCGAAATGTCCCACGACTTGGCCAGCCACGGCGAGATGTTGCCCTGCTCGTCCTGGTACAGCAGGCAGTCGAACAGGATGCGCCCCAGCCACTGCACGTTGCCGTGGGAAATCGAATGCACGTCCAGGGTGGTGGTGTCGGACGCCGTGGAAATGCGCAGCGTGCCGCCCGGCTTGCCTGGCGCGGCTTCGCGGTAGTCCTCGGCGGCGTAGCTCAGGCTGCCGTCGCGCAGCACGCCGTCTGCGCTCGATACGCTGTTGCGCGGCGCTTCGCTGGCCGGCTTGCAGGCGCCCAGCGCCACCACGCTGGCGAGTACGGCCAGGCGTGCGAGCCTTGTGATCAGGGTCATGTGCTTCCTCCGCCAGCACCGCGTGCAGGTGCACGTCGGCGCTGGCCGCGCTGGCTTAGAAGTTGTAGGTCACGCCGGTGAAGGCGCCGAAGCCGTCGCCCGGGTACAGCGACGCGACGTCCCTGCCCTGGGAGTTGTAGGTCGGCAGCACGGCGGTCACGTAGTCCTGGTCGGTGATGTTCTTCAGGTCCAGGTACACCTGCCAGGTCTTGCCCGGGTCGTCGTAACCCAGGCGCGCGCCCCACAGCGTGTAGGACGGCGCGTAGAAGCTGTTGGCGTAGTCCACCGAAGTCTTGGAGGCGGTGCGCACGTTGACCCCGGCGTAGAAACCGCTGGCCCACTGGTACTGCAGCTCGCCCTGATACACGTGCTTGGGCAGGCCCGGCAGTTCGTTCTTCTTGAACAGCGGGTCGTTCTCGTAGTGGAAGTCGTTGAGGGTGTAGGCCTGGCGCCAGGTCAGGCTGTCACCGTTGGCGCCTTCCCACAGGCGGGTGCTCAGGCCGGCCTCGATGCCCTGGTGGATGGTGGGCGTGGCATTGGAGGTGGACACCACCGCGGCAGAGGTGGCGGTGGCCGGCAGCACTTCGACGTTGAGCAGCTCGTTCTTGACCCAGGATTTGTAGAACGCCAGGCTGCCGTCGAAGATCCCCGACTTGCCCTTGATGCCGAACTCCACGGTGTTGGCCGCTTGCGGCACCAGTGGCTTGGCGTAGTTGCTGGTGACCCCGGAGCCGGAGCTGGACCAGGAGCTTGGCGGGTCGATGGTGCGGCTGGCGTTGGCGAACAGCTGCACGTCCGGGGCGATGTAGTAGCGCAGGCCGATACGCGGGGCCAGCTTCCACTCGTCGTACTTGTAGTGGCTGGGCAGGCCGCTGGTGTTGGGGCGGTCGCTGTAGGTGACGTTGATGTCACGCTTGATCTCGATCGCCGACACGCCGGTGGCCAGGTACAGGTTGTCGGTCAGGCCCAGGTCGTTGCCCAGGGTGAACACATGGTCGAACGAGCCGTCGTACTCGACCTGCTTCTGCAGAATGCCCAGGTCCTTGTCGCCCTTGTAGGTGCGTGCGCCGGAACGGATGTGCTGGGTGCTGCTCCAGCCCGCGGTGGTGGTGCTGGGCAGGCCGAACAGCTGGTCGGTGCGGCTGTACTTGAGCGAGTAGTTGATGTCGCGCCAGTCCCAGTAGTTGGGGTTGACGGTGCTCTTGCGGCTGAGGATCTGCGGGTAGTTGTGGTACACCAGCCCGGCTTCGAGGGTGGCATCGTCATCGAAGGTGTAGGTGGTCTTGCTGCCGACCCAGGTCGAGCCGCGCTTGGTGGAGTCGCCACGGGTGGCGTAGGTGGCGGCGTTGGTCTGTTTGGAGTTCTTTTTGAGCTGCGCCAGGGTCAGGGTGCCCGAGTTCTCGTGGTATTCCTCGCGGTAGCGGATGTACAGACGGGTTTCGAGCTTGGGGTTGAAGCGGTAGCCGAAGTTGCTGACCACCCCCTTGGCCTTGGTGAAGGTGAAGTCCTGGTAGCCGTCGCGGCGAGCGTTGTCGACGCTGACGTAGTAGTCGGCATTGCCGGCCACGCCGCCGGTGCTCAGGGTCTGCTTCTGCCAGCCGAAACTGCCGCCTTCGAGCTTGATGCGGTTGCCCGGTGCGGTCAGCCCGGAGTTGGTCACGAAGTTGATCGCGCCCCCCAGTGAAAGTGCGCCGTATTCGAAGGCGTTGGCACCGCGCAGTACTTCGGTGTAGTTCAGGCCCTGGGTATCCAGAAGTTCATAGGGCGTGCCACCGGCGCCGGTCAGTGCAAGGCCGTCGAAGAGAAACTTGGTGCCTTCGCGGAAATAGCCGGGCGAGGTATTGGCGCCGGAGCCGCGAATGGAAATCTTGATGGCGTCGTTGCCACCGGCAGCTTGTGCGTAGACGCCGGGCTGGTACGCCAGGGTGTCTTCCAGGGTGGCCGAGCGGCCCTTTTCGACTTCAGCCTGGGTGACCAGGCTGGTACCGCCGGCGACCTCGTCGAGTTTGCTCTGCGCCGCCTGCACAGGGCTCTGTTTGGCGGCCTGCACGGTGACCGTACCCAGGCGCTTGTCGCCGCTGGTGTCGGTGTCGGCGGCCGAGGCCAACGGGATGAAGGTTAATAGTGCGCTGCTTACAGCGAACAGGGATGAATGTCGCAATACTGCCGAAGTTGCCCAATGCACGCGTTTCAAGGTCTTGCTCCCCACCTGATTAAAATTAGGCGAGTTTCTATTGGTATAGTCAATCTCACAGGGACTATTGCAGCGAGCGTGCCAACTGGCGAAGTGCCTTGTTTAAAGGGGTTCAGTTATAAAGCGGCAAGTAATCGGGTGTTGTATTCGAGGGCTAGTGTCGGGAGGGTGTTGCCAGGCGAACAGTTGCCAGTTGCTGATCTATGTATATAACCGGCAAGGCCGGCGCCTACAGGTTGGCCGCTGTCTGTAGGCGCCGGCCTTGCCGGCGAAGCAGTAGTGGGCTTGTTACAGACCCTGGTGCAAGGCCCACAGCCGCGCGATGTCCCGCGCCCTGTCGCGCAACAGCGGCGCCGCCTGCTCGCACGCCTTCTGCAGGCTCATCGGCCCGCTGGTCAACGCAAATGCCGCATCGATGCCATGCTCATACAGCGCCTGGTAGCCCTCGCCCAGGGTGCCGGCAATCACCACCACCGGCACGCCGTGACGCCTGGCTATGCGCGCCACACCGAACGGGGTCTTGCCGCGCAGGGTCTGCGCATCGAAGCGCCCCTCCCCGGTGATCACCAGGTCGGCACCGCGTACCGCCGCCTCCAGCCCGGCCAGCTCGGCCACCACTTCGACCCCTGCACGAAACTGCGCGCCCATGAAGGCCTTGGCCGCAAAGCCCATGCCGCCCGCTGCGCCACAGCCCGGAAACGCCCGAACGTCTTCCTCCAGCAGGCCGGCGCAATGGTCGGCAAAGTGCCCCAGTGCATGGTCGAGCAAGGCGACCTGGGCGGGGCTCGCCCCCTTTTGCGGGCCGAAGATCGCCGAGGCACCATTGGCCCCGCACAGCGGGTTGTCGACGTCTGCGGCCACTTCCACCTGCACGTCGAGCAGGCGCGGGTCCAGCCCGCTGCTGTCCAGCCGGGCCAGGTGCGCCAGGGCCAGGCCGCCCGGTGCCAGTTCAGCGCCCTGGGCATCGAACAGCCGCAGCCCCAGCGCTCGCAGCATGCCACTGCCGGCATCGTTGGTGGCACTGCCGCCGATGGCCAGGATGATGCGCTGTGCCCCGGCATCCAGCGCCGCGCCGATCAGCTGCCCGGTGCCATAGGTGCTGCTGCGGCATGCATCGCGCTGCGCGAGGCCGAGCAGTTGCAGGCCGCTGGCCTGGGCCATTTCGATGATGGCGGTGTGGCTGTCGGCCAACCAGCCCCAGTGGGCCAGTACCGGTGAGCCGAGCGGGCCCTGCACCTGCAGGCTGCGCTGTTCGCCGCTGCAGGTCGCCACCAGGGCCTGCAGGGTGCCCTCGCCGCCATCGGCCATCGGGCAACTGACCAGCTCGGCCTGTGGCAAGGCATCGGCCAGCCCCCGGGCGATGGCAGCGGCCACGTCTTCGGCGCTCAGGCTGTCCTTGAACGAGTCGGGGGCGATGACGATTTTCATGCGGTGTGCTCCTTATCCAGATGAGCTGCATGCTGACAGTTGCGCCGGCGGCGGGCGTCGGTCGGATGCACAGGCGGGCGCAGGGTTATTTGTTCAGTTGGACAATGCACCGACCAAGCGGCCCGCACAGGCAATCAACTGTTCACGGGCAACAACTGCAACCCCAGGTACAGGCTCAGCATCCCTTCCAGCCGCATCGGGTCCACCCCGCTCAACTCGGCCACCCGTTCCAGTCGGTAACGCAAGCTGTTGCGGTGAATGCCCAGCGCCTCGGCGCACGCCTGGCTCTGCCCGTCGTGGGCGCACCAGGCCCGCAGGGTGGCCAGCAGCTGCCCGTTGCTGTCCTTGGCACGCAGCCGTTGCAGCGGTTGCAGCAGTTCGTCCAGTGCATCGTCGTTGCGATGACGCCACAACAGCGCCGGCAGCCGATAGCGCGCCAGGGTCAGCAGGCGCTGGCGGGGCAGTACCTCGCGCCCGTAGGCAAGCAGGTCGCGCACCCGACGATAACCGCGGCGCAGGTTGTCCAGCCCTTCGGCCGGGCCAGCCACTGCCAGGCGCTGCACGGTCCAGCCCTGGGCCTGCATCTTGTCCAGCAGGCGCTGTTCGTCCAGCGCCACCGTCGCCGGGCGGCACCACAGCAACGACTGACGTGCCGGGCTCACGCACCAGCTGTCGGGGTAGCGCAGCATCAGCCAGGCCGCCAGCGGCTCGGCGGCCGGGCCCTCCTCCAGCTCGAACAGGCACGGTATACGCGTGAGCTGGGGTTTGAGCCCCAGTTGCCGAGCCTCGTCCACCAGCCGGGTGGCGTCGCCGTTGCCGCCCAGCAGCAAGGCCAGCAGGTCGTCGCAGCGCTGCTTGCGCCATTGCTGCTGCACTTGCAGGTGCCGTTGGGCCAGCAGCATCTCGGCGGTCATGCGCACCAGTTCGGCGTAGGTGCGCACCTGCTGCGGGTCGCCGGTGATGCCGAGCACGCCGATCAGGCGCCCGTCCAGCAGCAGCGGCAGGTTCACACCCGGCTGCACGCCCTTGAGGCACCTGGCGGCCTCTTCGTCGAGCTCGACGATGCGCGCGTTGGCCAGCACCAGTTGCGCGCCTTCGTGGCGGGTGTTGATACGCTGCGCCTCGCCACTGCCCAGGATCAGCCCCTGGCTGTCCATGACATTGACGTTGTAGGGCAGAATGGCCATCGCACGGTCGACGATATCCTGTGCCAGGTCGTGGTCGAGCTCGAACATGGGCGGATCCTTGTGGTCGCAATGGTTGGTCGAGGGCACAGCGGTGCAGCGCAAAGGCTGTGCAAAAGCACAAAGACAGCGTCCTCTGGCTCAAACAGACTCGTCATGACAACTGCCTCGACGCAGTTGCGGCGATAAACATAAAAACAGAGAGAGAATCATGTCATACCGCCCTGCCCCTGACCAAGGCCACGACATCGACCGCAACGCGCTGTACCGGCGCATCACCCTGCGGCTGATCCCGTTCATCTTCATCTGCTACCTGTTCAACTACCTGGACCGCGTCAACGTCGGCTTCGCCAAGTTGCAGATGCTCGACGCGCTGAAGTTCAGCGAAACCATCTACGGCCTGGGTGCCGGCATCTTCTTCATCGGCTACGTGCTGTGCGGCCTGCCCAGCAACCTGGCGCTCAACCGCTTCGGGCCACGGCGCTGGATCGCGCTGATGATGATCGCCTGGGGCACGCTGTCGACCTGCCTGCTGTTCGTCACCACCCCCATGGAGTTCTACGTGCTGCGCCTGTTCACCGGCGCCGCCGAAGCGGGGTTCTTCCCGGGTATCGTGCTGTACCTCTCGCGTTGGTTCCCGGCGCAGCGGCGCGGGCGCATCATGGCGCTGTTCATGTCGGCGATCCCGGTGTCGGGGCTGCTGGGCGGGCCGTTCTCGGGGTGGATTCTCAACCACTTCGCCGCCGGCCAGGGCGGCCTGGCCGGCTGGCAATGGATGTTCCTGATCCAGGGCGTGCCTACCGTGGTGCTCGGCTGTCTGGCGATCGTGCTGCTCAGCGATGGCTACGCCAAGGCCGGCTGGCTGACCCCGGCGCAGCGCCAGGCGGTTGAGGCCGACCTGAACGCTGACGCGGCGGCCAAGCCGAAAACCGCCAGCGACAGCCTGCTGTCGGTGCTGGCCAACCCGTTGATCTGGACCTTCGGCTTCATCTACTTCTGCATCCAGAGCGGCGTGTATGCGATCAACTTCTGGCTGCCATCGATCATCAAGAACATGGGTTTCGACGATGCCCTGCTGATCGGCTGGCTGAGCGCCATCCCGTACCTGCTGGCCGGGCTGTTCATGCTGCTGGTGGGGCGTTCGGCAGACCTGCGCAACGAGCGGCGCTGGCACCTTGTGGTGCCGATGCTGATGGGCGCGGTGGGGCTGCTGATGGCGGTCAACTTCGCCCACAGCCCGGTGATCGCGATTCTGGGCCTGAGCATCGCGACCATGGGCGCGCTCACCGGCCTGCCGATGTTCTGGCCGATGCCCACTGCCCTGCTCACCGCGGGCACTGCGGTGGCGGGCCTGGCGATCATCAACTCGGTGGGCCAGATGGCCGGGTTCCTCAGCCCGTACCTGGTGGGCTGGATCAAGGACCAGACCGGCTCGACCGACGTGGCGTTGTATTCGCTGGCGGGGTTGATCGTGGTGGGCAGCCTGGTGGCGCTGCGGGTGTCGCGTTCCAGCTGACGACCGCTTCGCCGGCAAGGCCGGCTCCTACGGGCCTGAGGGCCGTTCACACGATTGTGCGGGAGCCGGCCTTGCCGACGAAGCTTTCAACCCTGTAAAACAGCTCGACCCCCTCCCGCAAAAGGATGCTCGAGCATGATCTACCGTCCCCTGGGCCGCAGTGGCCTGCAGGTTTCCGCCCTCACCCTGGGCAGCATGATGTTCGGCGAGCAGACCAGCACCGAAGACTCGCTGCGTATCATCGACAAGGCCTGGGACCAGGGCATCAATTTCATCGATACCGCCGACGTGTACAACGCCGGCCGCTCCGAAGAAATCGTCGGCGAAGCCATCGCCCGCCACCGTCACGACTGGGTGCTGGCCTCCAAGGTCGGCTTCGGCCCGGTCGACGGCCTGCCCAACCGCAGCGGCCTGAGCCGCAAGCATATCTTCAATGCCATCGACACCAGCCTCACGCGCCTGGGCACCGATTACCTGGACATCTACTACCTGCACCGCGAAGACCACGCCACCCCGCTGGAGGTCAGCGTGGCAGCCATCGGCGACCTGCTGCGCCAGGGCAAGATCCGTCACTGGGGCGTGTCGAACTTTCGCGGCTGGCGCATCGCCGAGGTGTGCAACCTGGCCGAACGCCTGGGTATCCCCAAGCCTGTGATCAGCCAGCCGCTGTACAACATCGTCAACCGCCAGGCCGAAACCGAGCAGTTCACCGCTGCAGCCTTTCACGGCCTGGGCGTGGTGCCCTACAGCCCGCTGGCGCGTGGGGTGCTCAGCGGCAAGTACGCCCCCGACGCCACCCCGGACGCCAACAGCCGCGCCGGGCGCCAGGACAAGCGCATCCTCGAGACCGAATGGCGCAGCGAGTCACTGGCCATCGCGCAGAAGATCCACGCCTATACCCAGGCCAAGGGCGTGGGCATGGTCGAGTTCGCCATTGCCTGGGTGCTCAACAACCAGCACGTCAGCTCCGCCATCGTCGGCCCGCGCACCGAAGCGCAGTGGGACACCTATGGCGGTGCCCTGCAGGTGAAGATCACCGCCGAAGACGAAGCCTTCATCGATTCGCTGGTTACCCCCGGGCATGCCTCCACCCACGGCTACAACGACGCGGCACACTTCGTCAGCGGGCGCCAGCCACGCTGAGTTCGCAACCGATCAGGTGGCTGATGGCGGCCTTGAGCTTCATCGGCCGCACCGGTTTGTGCAGCAGGCTGTGGCCCAGGTCGCGTACCTGCTGCTTGAGCTCCACGCTGTAGTTGGCAGTGATCATCAGGGCCGGCAACGGCGTGTGCCGCTGCGTATTGATCGACCCGACCGCCTCCAGGCCGTTGCGGTCGTTGTCCAGGTGATAGTCGACGATCAGCAGGTCGGCCCACTCGCTGTCCAGTGCCACCTGGCGGGCCAGGTCCTGCTCGCTCAGGGCGGTGACCACCGAGCAGCCCCACTGCTCCAGCAGGCTGCGCATGCCCGCGCAGATCGCCGCATCGTTGTCCACCACCCAGATACGTGCGCCGTCCAGGCGTTCGGTCAGCGGCTCGACCTGTGACGGTTGCGGCTCGCGCCGGGGCGCACGCTTGCTGCGCGGCACCTCGATGGAGAACACCGAGCCCTTGCCCGGTGTGGAGCGCAGGTGCACGCGGTGGCCGAGAATGCCGGCGATCTTGTCGACGATGGCCAGGCCCAGGCCCAGGCCGCGATCCTGGTCGGGACGCTGCAGGTCGCCGCGCTTGAACTCCTGGAACACCTCGGCGCACTTGTCGGGGGCGATGCCGATGCCGGTGTCCCATACCTCGATGAACACCCGCTGCCCACGCCGCCGGCACCCGAGCATCAGGCGCCCCTGCGGGGTGTAGCGGATGGCATTGCTGAGCAGGTTGCGCAGGATGCGTGCCAGCAGCTGGATGTCGCTGCGCACCCGCAGGCTGCTGCGCACGTAGCTCATGCGCAAGCCTTCGCTGGCGGCGGCATGGGCGTACTCGGCGGCCAGGTTGTCGAGCAGGTCGCTGACCGCGAAGGTCGCGACATCGGCCTTGATCACCCCGGCATCGAGCTTGGAGATGTCGACCAGGGTGCCCAGCAGGCTTTCGACGTCATCCAGCGAATTGCTGACGTTGCGCACCAGCGCCGGGCTCGCACAGTTCTGCTCCTGCAGCGCGCTGGTGAACAGGCGCGCGGCGTTGAGCGGTTGCAGCAGGTCGTGGCTGACCGCGGCAAGGAACTTGGTCTTGGACAGGTTGGCCTGGTCGGCCTCCTGCTTGGCTTCGCGCAGGCGCGCTTCGGCGCGGCGCCGCTCTTCGATTTCGCGCAGCAGTTGCTGGTTGAGCTGGGTGAGTTCGGCGGTGCGCTCGCGCACCCGCAACTCCAGGTTCTGGTAGGCCTGGTGCAGGGCTTCGGCGGTACGCCGGCGTTCGGTGATGTCGCGGATCAGCACGAAGATCCCCACCACTTCGCCGCTGGCCAGCTGGTTGGGCACATAGGAGCGCAGCATGTAGCGTTCCTGGCCGTGGGCGTTGGTTTCGGCGAACTCGAACGTCACGCTCTCGCCCGACAGTGCCCGCTCCACGTAACTCTCCAGGCGCTGGTAATGCTCGGCGCTGTGCACCTCGCGCAGGCTCTGGCCGAGCATTACCCCGCGCGGCCAGCAGTACCACTGCTCGTACACCTTGTTGGTGAACTCGTAGACCAGGTCGGCGTTGAGGTAGGCGATCAGCGCCGGCACGTGGTCGGTGATCAGGCGGATCCAGCGCTCGCTCTCGCTCAGCGCCTCGGCATGCTGATAGCGCTCGGTGATGTCGGTGAAGGTGTTGACGAAACCGCCGGCTGGCAGCGGATGGGTACGGATTTCGAGCATGCGCCCGTCGAACAGGCGCTGCTCCAGCTCATGGATGCTGCGCCCGTTGGCATCGGTGCTGGCCGGGGTGAGCAAGGCCAGCTCGCTGTCGGCGATCACCTCGGCAAAGTCGCGATGGGCGGCAATCGGGGCCAGCCCGCTGAGTTCCAGAAAGCGCCGGTTCCACAACTCCAGCACGCCGTCGGCATTGACCATGGCCACGCCCTGGGACAGGTTGTCGACCGCACGCTGCAGCAGGTGCGACTTCTGCGCCACGGCCTGTTCGCGGCGCTGGGTTTCGCTGAGCTTGATCTGGGTGATGTCGGTGAACAGCATCACGCAGCCGCCGCCCTGGGTCGGCCGCTCGCTGACCTGCAGCCAGCGCCCGCCCTGCAGGCGGTACACCATGTGCTCGGCGCTGGGGCCGCGTTGTTCTTCGCAGAACAGCCCGGTGCTCTGCATCAGCCGCTTGATCTCGGCCAGACGCATGCCGCCGATGATGCGGATGCGGCTGTTGGCCCAGAACGCCTTGAAGCGCTGGTTGAACAGCACGATGCGCTGCTGCGGGTCGAACAGCACGAAGGCGTCGGAAATGCTTTCGATGGCGTCCACCAGGTACTGGTGCGCGGTTTCGGCGCGCAGCCGCGCATCGCTGAGCAGGTGGTTGCTGGCCTTGAGTTCGGCCATGGCCTGGTTCAGCGCATCGGTGCGCTCGCGCACCTGCTCGGCCAGCACCACCGAGTGCTGGAACGCCGCATACGAGTCGTCCGGGCGCGCGGCACCCGATTCCTGGCGTTCGATCAGGGCGGCGTTGATACGGCTGAGCTTGCGGTTTTCATGCTGCAAGCGGGCGATCAGCGCGGCCTGGTCAATGTCCACGGCGTGCACGGGGCTGGCCAATGGCGACGCCGGTGAACGTCTGGTTGATGTGCATGCCATTGAACTGTTCTCCATAGGAGTTGAACCCCACCACAGGCTGCTGCTGCAAAAAGGCGCCGACGGCTTCGAACTCTGCGCTGCCTTCCAGCTCCAGGCGGCGCAGGAAGCAGTCGCAGCCGATGGTCAGCAGCAACGGCCCGAGGCGTTCGCGCAAGCCGTCGAACAACGCGCTCAGGTTGGGCAGCAGGGGCCCGGGGCGCATGGCGGTGAGCACGATGCCGTTCTCCACCGCGCAGTAGAAACTCAGGCTGCCGTCGTCGTGCACCTGCTGGATGGCCCGCACGTAGTAGCGCTCGTTGATGCGCACCGCCAGCGGGTGGGCGGCGAAGGTGCGGTGGTCGAGCTGTTCGGGGGGCACGCCGATCAGCGCGGCGTATTCCTGCGCGGCGGGTTCGGCATTGAGCTCGTAGACCCGGCGCAGGGTACTGTCGGCGCGGGTGACCACGAGCTTTTCCTGACGCGGCTGGATGTGGTGGGTGGTGAACACCTCGAAATCCAGGCAGGTATTGACCAGCAGCACCACGGCAGCGCTGCTGTGGAAGGCGCCGTCGAAGTACACATGGGTGTGGTGCAGGTAGTTGTCGTCGCCGGCCGAGCCGCCGAAATGCGGGATGTCGCCCAGGGCGGCACTGAGGGCGGCAAGCACGGTTTCCTCACGGCTGGACAGCCCGTCGAGCAGGGTCAGGGCGAAGCTGTGGCCCTTGATCGGGGCCAGGGTGTTGCTGCGACAGTCGCCGACCAGGCGCTCGACCATCTGCTGCGCGTCGATCAGGCTGAAGTACTGCATGGGGGCGATGAGTTCGGCGGCAATCGAGAACATCCGGTAATCGAAGCCCAGCGCGGTGATGCAGCCGCGGCCGTAGCCTTCGGGGGTGATTTCGCCGGCGCTGGTGCAGCCTGCCAGGCGGATGCCGCCCAGGCTCTGTTGTAGCGAGTGGGCCAGGGCTGGCAGGTCGTATTCGGCGGAGCAGAAGAACAGCACGAAGCCCAGGTGCGGGTGCAGCAGCTGACGGGCCAGGTCCTGTGCGGCCTCTTCGGCGACACTGGCGCGCGAGACGGCACTGACAATGCCCTCGGCGGGGGGTTGGTGCATGACGGCCTCCGGCGGGGGCTTTAACGGATGGGCCCAGTGTACGAAGGGGCTGGAGGGGGTCGAATGCTACTTGGGTAGTGGGTGGGGGTGGCATTGGTTGTAGGTTTGCAAGGGGGGGGCCCTTTCGCTGGAACGCCGGCGCCCACAGGTTTGCCACTGACATGAAGAACAGTGGCATCGCTGTGGGCGCCGGCTTGCCAGCGAAGGGGGCGACGCGGTTTACCAGGTCAGCACGGCACCCAGGGCCAGCGTATCGGTGTCTTCGTTCTGGCTGCTGCCCTCATGCCCGCGGATTTCGAACTGGTTGTATTCGGCTACCAGAGTGAGGTTGGCATTGATGTCGCGGAACAGCGCGATGCCGCGGGTCTCGTAGTCGGCGCCGGTGTTGACCGCGCCGTTGCCGTCGTCCTTGGTCTTGCCGTACGACAACGCCAGGCGGTTCTTGCCGAACTTGTACGAGCCCTGCATCAGGTAGCCCTTGCTGTCGACCTCGCGCAAGGTGGCTTCCCCGGCGTTGTTGGTGAAGAACGGGTTGATGCCCTTGGCGGTGAAGCCGGAACCGGTCAGCGAGAAGGCGCCCATCTTGGCCTGTACGCCATAGCCCAGGCCCTTGGAGGTCACCGAGTCGACGTTGTGGTCGGTGTTGTCCGAGGTCTGGTAGCCACCGTTGATCCAGCTGTAGATCTTGGCGCCCCCCAGGTCGAACTGGTAGGTGATCTCGCTCTCGGTGCGCGGATTCTTCTGGTAGGCCTTGCCCACCGCGCTGTCATCGTTGGTATCGACCGGGTCCATGATGCCCACGGCGATGCGCAGGCCATCCATCACCGGGGTGCGGTAGGTGATCTGCGCAGTGGGGAACGGGTACGGGTAGCCGGTGCCGATGTTGCCGAACGATACGCCGCCACCGTCCACCAGGCCGAGGGTGTCACTGACCTGGCCATAGCCGGCCAGCAACTCGTCGAGCAGGATGTTGGAACGGGCGAACAGGCCGAAGTCCTTGCCGATCAGTACCTCGCCCCACTCCGAATTGGTCACGGTGCCGTAGAACTGACGCACGTCGATGGCCGTGTCGGTGCCGTTGGTTTCACTGTCGTTGATGGTGACCCAGAACGAAGCGCGCCCGCCCAGCTTGAGGTCGTCGATCTGACGGGTCATGTTGAAACCCAGGTAGTTGGGCAGAAAGCCCATCTTGACCCGGGACTGGCGACGGTCGAACTGCTCGCCGTCACGGTCGACCTTGCTGTTGACGTAGAAGGCGTTGATGTAGCCGTCGGTGGAAAAGGTCGTGTCGTCCTTGTCGTACAGCATGATCTCGGCCTGGGCCAGCGGGGTCAGGCCCAGCGCGGCAAGGCTCGCCACCAAGGGCAGGAAACGTGTATGGGCATTCTTATTGTTGTGCATGACGCTCTCCGCAAACGGGTGGACGGTTGTCGGAGGCGATTATCGAAAAGCGGCGCCGCGCGCCCTACGCTGCCTTGGGGGCAAGGCGCTGCTGCTTTGGCGAGGCGCGAGGTGCCAGGCACCGGGGAACTAATCCTGTGTCCGCCAGTGTCACAAGGCTAAAGTGCCAGCACCCGCTCCGGATGGCCGAGACCACCATGCAAAAATGCAGACAGGCACTGCAGTTTTGTCGATTGTAATGGGCAAAATTGCACTGTTACGATCCGACGATCCTTGAATTCATCTCCACGGCGCGACAAATCATGTGGAAAATCAATAACAAAGCAGGGAGACAGCGATGACCGCGCAAGCGCATTCCCCGGTCGATACCAACGTACTGGCTACCGTACGCAACCATGTAGGCCATCTGACCCTCAACCGCCCCGCCGGCCTCAACGCCCTGACCTTGCCGATGGTGCGTCAGCTGCAGCAGCAGCTCGACGCCTGGGCCGTCGACCCGCAGGTTCACGCAGTGGTTCTGCGTGGCGAAGGCCCCAAGGGTTTCTGCGCCGGCGGCGACATCCGTTCGCTGCATGACAGCTTCAAGGCAGGCGACAGCCTGCACCGCGACTTCTTCGTGGAGGAGTACGCGCTGGACCTGTGCATTCATCACTACCGCAAGCCCATCGTTGCCCTGATGGACGGCTTTACCCTGGGCGGCGGCATGGGCCTGGCCCAGGGCGCGGAGCTGCGTGTGGTCACCGAGCGCAGCCGCCTGGCCATGCCCGAAACCGGCATCGGCTACTTTCCGGACGTGGGCGGCAGCTATTTCCTGTCGCGCATCCCCGGTGAACTGGGCACCTACCTGGGGGTGAGCGGCGTGCAGATCCAGGCGGCCGACGCGCTGTACTGCGGGCTGGCCGACTGGCACGTCGACAGCGCCAGGCTGAGCACCCTGGATGAACGCCTGAACACGCTCAAGTGGAGCGAGCACCCGCTCAAGGACCTGCAGGGCGTGCTGGCCAGGCTGGGCACCCAGGCCCTGGACAACCCTCCCCTGGCTGCGCTGCGCCCGGCCATCGACCACTTCTTCGCGTTGCCCGATGTGGCCAGCATCATCGAGCAACTGCGTGCCGTGACCGTCGGCGACAGCCACGAATGGGCACTCAAGACCGCCGACCTGCTGGCCACGCGCTCGCCCCTGGCGATGGCGGTGACCCTGGAGATGCTGCGTCGCGGGCGCCACCTGAGCCTGGAGGACTGCTTTGCGATGGAGCTGCACCTGGACCGGCAATGGTTCGAGCACGGCGACCTGATCGAAGGTGTACGCGCGCTGATCATCGACAAGGACAAGCAGCCTCGCTGGAACCCCGCCACCGTCGCCGAGCTTTCACGCTCGCGGGTGGATCAATTCTTCGAAGGCCTGTGAGGGCCGGAGTACGCACATGCAAGACCTGGAACTGACTGAAGAACAGATCATGATCCGCGACATGGCGCGCGACTTCGCCCGTAACGAGATCGCCCCGCATGCTCAGGCCTGGGAAAAG
The DNA here is from genome assembly GCF_002478435.1 of Pseudomonas sp. UBA7500. Classification (NCBI taxonomy): domain Bacteria; kingdom Pseudomonadati; phylum Pseudomonadota; class Gammaproteobacteria; order Pseudomonadales; family Pseudomonadaceae; genus Pseudomonas; species Pseudomonas sp. UBA7500. The sequence goes on from NZ_DLNW01000047.1 coordinate 273,008, forward strand.
GCCGGCTGGATCGACGATGGCGTGGTGGCCAGGATGGGTGAGCTGGGCTTGCTGGGCATGGTGGTGCCCGAGCAATGGGGCGGCAGCTACACCGACTACGTGGCCTATGCACTGGCGGTGGAAGAGATTGCCGCCGGCGATGGCGCCACCGGGGCGTTGATGAGCATCCACAACTCGGTTGGCTGCGGCCCCCTGCTCGCCTATGGCAGCGACCTGCAGCAGCAGACCTGGCTGGAGCGTCTGGCCACCGGCCAGGTGATCGGCTGCTTCTGCCTTACCGAACCCCAGGCCGGCTCCGAGGCGCACAACCTGCGCACCCGTGCCGAGCGCGTGGGTGATGAGTGGGTGATCAACGGGTCCAAGCAGTTCGTCAGCAATGCGCGGCGCGCGGGCCTGGCGATCGTGTTTGCGGTGACCGACCCGGAGCTGGGCAAGAAAGGGTTGTCGGCGTTTCTGGTGCCGACCGACAACGAAGGTTTCGTGGTCGATCGCAGCGAACACAAGATGGGCATTCGCGCCTCCGACACCTGTGCGGTGACCTTGAACAACTGCCGTGTGCCGGCAGCCAACCTGCTGGGCGAGCGTGGCAAGGGCCTGGCGATCGCGCTGTCCAACCTTGAGGGCGGGCGTATCGGCATTGCGGCTCAGGCGCTGGGCATTGCGCGTGCGGCGTTCGAGGCGGCGCTGGTGTATTCGCGTGACCGCATCCAGTTCGGCAAGCCGATCAACGAGCACCAGAGTGTGGCCAACCTGCTGGCCGACATGCAGGTGCAACTCAATGCGGCGCGGTTGTTGATACTGCATGCGGCGCGTTTGCGCAGTGCGGGCAAGCCGTGTTTGAGCGAGGCTTCGCAGGCCAAGCTGTTTGCTTCGGAGATGGCCGAACGGGTGTGTTCCAAGGCCATCCAGGTACATGGTGGGTATGGTTACCTGGAAGACTACCCCGTGGAGCGATACTACCGCGATGCGCGGATCACCCAGATCTATGAGGGCTCGAGCGAGATTCAGCGCATGCTGATTGCGCGGGAGTTGAAGCACTATCCGTTGTAAAGGCGCGGTTTGATGTGAGGCCGGGCCACCATGGCCTGTCAGCCTTGTTGGCCCGGCCCCAGACCTTCTAGCGGTCCACCCGCTTGAGCACCTGCCGCTCATACTGCGGGTACAGATGGCTCACGCTGCGAATCAGCTCGTACTGACTCAGCGCTATGCCCGCAAACCGCTGGGGTATCGGCGTGGCAATCACCTCGGTCATGTCCAGCCCCTGCGCCGCACTCTCACGCATCACCTTGTCCAGCCACCCCAGGTAATCAACCATCTGCGCAAACGGCGCACGGTCCGTGGCCAGCGGGCCGTGCCCCGGTACCAGCACCTTCCACGGCAGCGCCTCGAGCCGCTGCAGATCCTGTAGCCACACCGCCAGGCCAGGGGTGTTGGGCGTGGTCAGCGCACGCTGGTAGAACAACAGATCGCCGGCAAACAACACTCCGGTCTTCTCGTCGAACACCGCCAGGTCGGCACCGCTATGACCGGTCAAGGCCAGCAGCCGCAGCCGGTGCGAACCGAATGCACGCTCACCCGCCGCCACCGGCTGGTCGGGCAGGCGTACCTGGGTGCCACGCATCCAGTCACCCACCATGCGGTACATGTTCTCGGCCAGGCCATCACCCTGCTCCTCCAGCAACTGCGTGGTGCCAGGCAGTGCACCGACAGACACACCGGCAAAGGCCTGGCTGCCCAGCGCATGATCGGGGTGGTGATGGGTCAGCAGCACCTGCACCACCGGCTGGTCGGTGACGCTTTCGATGGCTTTGCGCAAGGCCTGCCCATAGCGCAGCGACGGACCGCTGTCGATCACCACCACGCCAGCCTCGGTGACGATGAAACCGGTGTTGACGATGTTGCCGCCGTTGGTACGGGAGAAGTGCTCGGTGCTGCCCTCCAGCACATAGGTGCCGGCCGCGATCTGGCGCGGCGCCAGGCGATAGTCCAGGTCGGCCAGGCTCGGCAGGCTGACACACGCCAGCAACAGCAACAGTACTCGCATCACGGTCCTCACTCGATGGCAGCGTCGAACTGGTTGCCGTTGTTGTCACGCAGCACCAGGCGGGTAGCCCCCTGGTTGAGCAGGTCGAAGCCCAGGCTGGGGTTCTCGCTCACGGCAGGAAACAGTTCGAGGGTGGCCAGCGACTGGCCCTTGGCATCGAACAGCTCGGCGTGTTCGATGAAGAATTCGGGGATGCCGCCAGTCAGGCCGTTATCCATCGGGTGCGACACGTCCAGGCGCACGCGGCTGAAGGCTTCGCGCGGGTAGCGTGCACCCAGTACCTGGCCCAGACGCTCTTCCCAGCCGGGCTGGCTGCGTACCACGCTGGGCGCCGTGCAGCCACCGCCGGCGGCATCGATCAGGCCCGAACCGATGTGCCAGGTACCGTCATCGGTCAACACGGCCGCACGCAGCGGGGTGGCCTGCTCGATGCGTATGCGCACAGCCAGCCACGGCAGAACCTGCGGGCCGGGATGGAAATCGACGACCCGCGGTATCGGGTTGAGTTCGGCCCACACGAGTATGCGCTGCACCTTGCCCGGCAACGCCCGGGCATCGACCTGCAACGGCACCTGTCGGGCGTCCTCGGCGAATGGCGGGGCAATCACCCGCACGCGCTCATCAAAGACGTAGGGCTCATCCTGGAGCCACTGTTTGCGATAGAACTCCCACATCACCGATGGCACCGGATCGGCACCCGGCTGTATTGCACAGGCCGGGCCGGCCAGCAGCAACGCGGCCAACAGCAACGGTACCCGGCGCATGGCCTATTCCTCGATGTGCACGCTGTCAAGGTAGGTACGCACCGCCCACAACGCTTCCTGGCTCAGGTAGTCGGCCATCTTGGGCATGTACACGCGCCCGTCACGCACCGCGCCGTTGCGTACCCGCTCCACGAACCATTCATCGCCCGCCTCGCCCTCGTCCAGCAGGCGCAGGTCGGGGGCGATGCCACCGGACTTGGCTTCCAGGCCGTGGCAGGCCGCGCAGTTCTGGTTGTAGGCCGAGGCGCCGATGGACACTGCCTCGTCATGGTTGGGGCCGTTGCGGTAGGGGTTGGTTTCACGCCACTCGTCACCGAGTTTTTCCAGGGTGCCGGTGTTGACCGCCGACGGGGTCACGTTGCCATGGGCGAACACCGCCCCGGTACTCATCAGGCCGGCCATCAGCACGGCGCTCATCCAGGCGTTTTTCACTGTTGTCATTGTTCTGCCCTCGACTGCTTTGTCTGTACGGTTTGCACGCAGGCACCTCGCGATACCGGGGTGCTGCCGGGCATCTTAGAAAGCGCACTCCAGCGCCCCCATGCTGCTTTGGTGGTCGCGTGCTACTCCCTTGGTAGTAGGGCTTGTGGGGCAGTGCCAAATCATGCGCCGACTGGGACATTTTCCCGCTCAGGGCGGGAGTTTTTCCGTATCTGCGCAGGCGGCGACGATCCAGTCTAGGCAGGCACAAAACCTCCATTGGGAACACCCACTATGACAATAAGATCGTTACCCGCCGCGCTTTCCCCACTGTCCATGGCTGTGCAGGCCGTCCTGCTGGTCTCGAGCCTGGCCCTGGCACCGGCGGCCAACGCCAAGCCGGTGACCTGGGAAGACATCGCCAACGACCACCTCAACACCCAGAACGTGCTGCAGTACGGCATGGGCACCAATGCCCAGCGCTGGAGCCCGCTGGCCATGGTCAACGACAAGAACGTGTTCAAGCTGACCCCGGCCTGGTCGTACTCCTTCGGTGACGAAAAGCAACGCGGCCAGGAATCCCAGGCGATCATCAACGACGGCGTGATCTACGTCACCGGCTCCTATTCGCGGGTGTTCGCCCTGGATGCCAAGACCGGCAAGCGTCTGTGGACCTACAACCATCGCCTGCCGGACAACATTCGTCCGTGCTGTGACGTGGTCAACCGTGGCGCTGCCATCTTCGGCGACAAGATCTACTTCGGCACCCTCGATGCCCGCGTGATCGCGCTGAACAAAGACACCGGCAAGGTGGTATGGAACAAGAAATTCGGCGATCACAGCGCCGGCTACACCATGACCGGCGCCCCGACCCTGATCAAGGATCAGAAGAGCGGCAAGGTGCTGCTGATTCACGGCAGCTCCGGTGACGAATTCGGCGTGGTCGGCCAACTGTATGCCCGCGACCCGGAAACCGGTGAAGAAGTGTGGATGCGTCCGTTCGTCGAAGGCCACATGGGCCGCCTGAACGGCAAGGACAGCACCCCTACCGGCGACGTCAAGGCGCCGTCCTGGCCGGACGATCCGACCACCGAGACCGGCAAGGTCGAATCCTGGAGCCACGGTGGCGGCGCCCCATGGCAAAGCGCAAGCTTCGACCCCGAAACCAACACCATCATCGTCGGCGCCGGCAACCCTGGCCCGTGGAACACCTGGGCACGTACCTCCAAGGACGGCAACCCGCACGACTTCGACAGCCTGTACACCTCGGGCCAGGTCGGCGTCGACCCGACCACCGGTGAGGTCAAGTGGTTCTACCAGCACACCCCGAACGATGCCTGGGACTTCTCGGGCAACAACGAACTGGTGCTGTTCGACTACAAGGACAAGGACGGCAAGCAGTACAAGGCCACCGCGCACGCTGACCGCAACGGCTTCTTCTATGTGGTGGACCGCACCAACGGCAAGCTGAAAAACGCCTTCCCGTTCGTGGACAACATCACCTGGGCCAGCCACATCGATCTCAAGACCGGTCGCCCGGTCGAAAACGAAGGCCAGCGCCCTGCCAAGCCATTGCCAGGCGAAACCAAGGGCAAGCCGGTGGAAGTCTCGCCACCGTTCCTGGGCGGCAAGAACTGGAACCCGATGGCCTACAGCCAGGACACCGGCCTGTTCTACGTACCGGCCAACCATTGGAAAGAGGAATACTGGACCGAAGAGGTCAACTACAAGAAAGGGTCGGCCTACCTGGGCATGGGCTTCCGCATCAAGCGCATGTACGAGGACCACGTAGGTTCGCTGCGTGCGATGGACCCGACCACCGGCAAGGTGGTGTGGGAGCACAACGAGCGCCTGCCGCTGTGGGCCGGCGTGCTGGCCACCAAGGGCAACCTGGTGTTCACCGGTACCGGCGACGGCTACTTCAAGGCCTTCAACGCCAAGACCGGCGAAGAGCTGTGGAAATTCCAGACCGGCAGCGGCATCGTTTCGCCACCGATCACCTGGGAACAGGATGGCGAGCAGTACATCGGCGTGACCGTCGGCTACGGCGGTGCAGTACCGCTGTGGGGTGGCGACATGGCCGAGCTGACCAAGCCGGTGGCACAGGGTGGATCGTTCTGGGTGTTCAAGATCCCGGCCTGGGATACCAAGACCGCCAAGCGTTGATCTGAGCGTTTTCGCGGGTCAAGTTCGCCACCACAAGGGATCACCAAACCTGTGGGAGCGGGCTTGACCCGCGTCTGCTTTCAAACTGCCAAGGAGATTCCCATGAAGTATCTGCCCCTAGTGCTCGCCGTCGCCCTGTCCCCGGCTTTTGCTGCCGACGACGAACTGGAACCACAGCCGCTGAAGATCAACGGCTGCATAATCCAGCCTGAAAGCCAGTGCCCCGGCGCCAACCTGCAGAACGCCGACCTGAACAACCAGGACATGCGCAAGATGAACCTGGCCGGTGCCGACCTGCGTGGCGCCAACCTGCGTCACGCCAAGCTCGACCTGGCCAACCTGGAGAAAGCCAACCTGCAAGGCGCCAACCTCACCCGTGCCAGCCTGCAGCAAACCAACCTGCGCGTGGCCAACTTCACCGATGCCACGCTGATCGCGGTCCAGGCCTGGGGCATGTACGCCCAGGGCGCCAACTTCAATGGTGCCAACCTCAGCGCCGCCTACCTGGAGTTTGCCCGCCTGTCCGGCGCCAAGCTGCACAATACCAACCTGCAAGCCGCCGACCTGGAAATGACCTGGCTGAGCAGGGCCGACCTTGTGGGTGCGAACCTGGCCGATGCCAACCTGCAGGAAGCCAAGTTCGGTGAAAGCAACCTGGAGAAAGCCGACCTGCGCGGCACTCGCCAGCACTACGCCAACTTCCAGGACAGCAACATGGAAGGCTGCCAGGGTTGCCCGAGCACCTGGGACTAGGTGCCTGCGTACACAGCCTACGCCGCTATACGCAGCAGGCCGGCTTCGATTGCCAGGTGCACCAGTTCGGCATGGGAGCTGACCTGCAGCTTGCTCTTGAGCAAGGTCAGGTAGTTGGAGACGGTCTTGGCGCTGATGCACAGCTGCTGGGCTATCAACCGGGTCGGCGTGCCCTTGGCCAGCATCAGGAAGATTTCGATCTCGCGCTGGGTCAGCCCCTGCAGGCGAGCATTGCCGCCACCCTGCCCCGGGTGCGGCTGACAGGCCAGCTGGGTGGCCAGCGGTTGCTCGATGTAGGCATGCCCCGCCAGTACCCGGCGCACGGCTTCAAGCACCACCGCCGGCGCTGCCGCTTTGGACAGAAACCCGCAGGCCCCCGCGTCCAGTGCCTGGCGAACCAGGCCCAGCTCGGTGTGTTCGCTGAAAAACAGCACGCGCAATTGCGGCAGGCGCTGACGCAGGCGCCGGGTGGTTTCCAGGCCGCTGATGCCGGGCAGGTCGAAGTCCATGATTACCAGGCCGGGCAGTTCCTCCTGCACCTGCTGCAGGGCCTCCTCGCCGCTGCCGGCCTCGCGAACTGGCAGGCCATTGAGCCCTTCGCCCAGAAAGTGGGCCAGGCCCAGGCGGATCATCGGGTGGTCGTCGACCAGCAAGATGCCCATCGCGCAGTACTCCTGTAGTGGCTATACCCCATGCTAGAGCCGCTGGCGAGCACGGCCGCTACTACTTTGGTACTGCCCGCGCTGTCGATGGTCGCATTCACAAAGCGCCAGTACTGGCCTGTAATACCAGGCATAACAAAAACGAGACTGCCGACCATGCTGCTGCGTGCCTTGTTCGCTTCTGCCTGCCTGACCCTGGCGGTGCCCGCCAGCGCCGACACGGCGCTGTTCACTGCCGACGGCTACCGCGCCACCCTGTACCGCAGCCCTACCCCCGATAAGGCGCCGCCGGCGCAGACCCTCGATACCGCGCAGCTGCAGGCTCTGCTGCAACAGCAGCCCCCGCCGTTGCTGATCGACGTGTACAAGCGCCCCTGGCTGCATGGCCGGTTCATCGACAGCGAGCCGCATGCCAACCTCCCCCACAGCCACTGGCTGGCCAACACCGGCGATGGCCAGCTGGACAACGCCTGGGCCCGCTATTTCAGCCGCCACCTGCAACGCCTGAGCCATGGCGACAAGCAGCGCGCCATCGTCTTCTACTGTCGCTCCGATTGCTGGCTGAGCTGGAATGCGGTCAAGCGCGCCGATGCACTGGGCTACACGCGGCTGTACTGGTACCGTGATGGCCTGGATGCCTGGGAGAATGCCGGGCTGCCGGTACACCCCGCGACACCCGAAGCGTTCCCCTGACTACTGTCTGCCTAGCGGTCAACCACAACAATAAGGTGCAAAGCCATGTACAAGATTCTGATCGCCGACGACCACCCGCTGTTTCGCGAAGCGATCCACAACGTCATCACTGACGGCTTCCCTGGCAGCGAGGTCATGGAAACCGCCGACCTGGACAGCGCCCTGAGCCTGACCGGCCAGCATGACGACCTGGACCTGATCCTGCTGGACCTGAACATGCCCGGCATGCATGGCCTTGGCGGGCTGATCAACCTGCGCAACGAGGCGCCGACGATCCCGGTGGTGATCGTCTCGGCCGAGCAGGACAAACAGGTGGTGCTGCAGGCAATCACCTATGGCGCGGTGGGGTTCATCACCAAGTCGTCGCCGCGCTCGCAGATGACCGATGCCATCGAGCAGATCCTCAACGGCAACGTGTACCTGCCGCCCGACATCATCCGCACGCAAAAAAGCACCGGCCGGCGCAACCAGAGCGAGCATGCAGGCTTTGCCCCGGAGCTGCTGCAGGCGCTCACCCGCAAGCAGTTGCTGGTGCTCGAGCGCATGACCAAGGGGGAGTCGAACAAGCAGATCGCCTACAACCTGGATATCGCCGAGACCACGGTCAAGGCCCATGTCTCGGCGATTCTGCGCAAGCTCAACGTGCACAACCGGGTGCAGGCGATTCTCAGTGCCGGCGATATCGACTTTACCGCCTATCTGCGGCGCTGATCAGCCGGCGCCGGGCAGCGCGAGGGTCTTGCCGCTGCCCACCGGCCCCATCGTCAACAGGGTTTCGGCCAGGGTCATGGGAACGATCATGTCCTTGGCGTTCTGCGCCTTGTAGTTGATGTCGGCATCGATGTGCTGTTGCACCTGCGCCGCATAGTCAGCCGGATACTGAGCCTTCTCGATTGCCGGCAGGCTGTTGTAGTGAGCCTGCACTTGCTTGAAGAAGTCCGTCATGCGGCCGGTGGTGTTGTATTCCTGCTGCGCCTTGTCGCTGATCTCGCGACGCCACGCCTGCTCCTGGCGGGTGGACTCCTCGAACGCGGCGCGCCGTTCGTTGACCGTGAAGGTGCCGCTGTCATCGTAGGTGATCAGCGCCAGCTGCTCGCGCGACAGGCCGGCGAACGGGTTTTCAACGGTCTTGCTGCCCACGGTCAGCGTCGCGTTCACGAACGCAGTGGCCTGTTCGGCCCGGGCCAGCAGCTCGGGGTCATCGGTGGCCGGTACTTCCTTGTCGTGGGCGGCCTTGTTGGCCGAATACGCAGCGCCGGTAATCTTGTCGAGCAGCGACCTGGCCAACGCACCGAGTGCCGAATGGCTCAGGCCGGTATCGCGCTCGCTGGCACGGGTGGCACTTGCGGCCAGTTGACGGGCCAGGTTGGAGACACTGCTGGTATCCTGCCCGGCGTAGGCATTCAGGGCCCTGGCGCTGCTGCTGTTGCCATGGTTGATGCCAAGGCTGGTAGGGAGGGGGCTTGCACCGGTGGTGCGGGTGGTAATGGCCGATGTGTAGTCGTTCACATGCATCGGGAGACTCCATGTGGTGGTATGCACGTCTGTGCGGCGTGCGCTGACAACGCTCCGGCGCCAGCAATCGGGCGCAAGCCTAACGCCATTTGCCGGTTGCATCCAGTTGCGCGCCTGAAGTAAGCTCGGGCAATCAACTGGAGCACAGCATGTCGTCTATTTCCCTCACTCAAGCACTGCACACAGGTCGCGTATCGCACCTGGCGGCTGTGCCTGCGTGCGCGGCACTGCCTGCCAGCGGCTTTTATTTTGGGTATTGGTTTAGCCACAGGCGCCGCTGATACCCACACCGGCGCCCACTCCCAGGGCCGCCGAACACGAGAATACTCAACCCCCGGTCGGCCCTGCCCACCGGGGGTTTTGTTTTGGGCGCCGTACACCACCGACATCGATGAGGATTGCAGCATGAACCACAGCACCTATTACCGTTACCAAAGCCTTGCCTGGCGATTTAGCCACTGCCGTTCGGGCCAGCCAGCCGCCTCCGACCGGTCGAGTACAGGTGGCACGCAAACACCGACACGAAATCGAACATCTCGCTAGGGCCGAAGGCGCGGGACCGAACCCGCCTTCCGCCCAAGGAAAACCGACCATGCAAGCGTCCACCCAAGCCCTGAACCTGTCCCAACCCCAGGCTGTCGCAGCCAACAGTAGCCTCAACCTGCGCCTGCCCAGCCCGTTTCAGCTCAAGCAGCAACTGCCCTTGTCCAGCGCCCTTGGCGGCCAGGTCGAGCGCCACCGCCAGGCGGTGAAGGCGATTCTCGACGGCGAGGATGATCGCCTGCTGGTGATTGTCGGCCCCTGCTCGCTGCACGACCCCCACGCCGCCCTCGAATACGCCGAACGCCTGGCTGCCCTCTCCCGCCAGGTCGATGACCAGTTGTTGCTGGTGATGCGTGCCTATGTCGAAAAGCCCCGCACCACGGTGGGCTGGAAAGGCCTGGCATACGACCCGCACCTGGATGGCAGCGATGACATGCAGGGTGGCCTTGCACTGTCTCGCCAGCTGATGCTGGGCATGCTCGAACGGGGCCTGCCGGTGGCTACCGAACTGCTGCAGCCGATGGCAGCAGGCTACTTCGATGACCTGCTGAGCTGGGCGGCCATCGGGGCACGCACCACCGAATCGCAGATTCACCGCGAGATGGTCAGCGGCCTGGGGCTGCCGGTCGGATTCAAGAATGGCACCGACGGCGGCGTGGGTATCGCCTGCGACGCCATCCGCAGTGCCGCGCATGCCCACCGCCACTTCGGGCTGGATGCCCAGGGGCATCCAGCGATCGTCGAGACCCTTGGCAATCCTGATACCCACCTGGTGCTGCGCGGCGGCCACCAGGGCCCCAACTACGATGCCGCCAGCCTGGAGCAGGCACGCCAGGGCCTGCACAAGGCCGGCATCCGCCCACGCCTGATGGTGGACTGCAGCCATGCCAACAGCGGCAAGGACCCACTGCGCCAACCTCAAGTGTTCAATCAGGTGCTGCAGCAACGCTTGCAGGGTGACCGCTCGATCATCGGCATGATGCTCGAAAGCCATTTGTTCGAGGGTTGCCAGGCACTGGGCAAGGCCCCCCTGCGCTACGGTGTATCGATCACCGATGGCTGCCTGGGCTGGGGGGCCACAGAAGCCTTGTTGAGCGAAGCGGCCATTAGCCAACGCGGGTAGACACCTGCCGCCCCGACGAGGGCGCTTCGGCCCCCCTCACATAGGCAGAATGTTAAGGGGCAGGCAGGTCAGACGTTCTGGTCCTGCCGGCCCAGCTTGACCAGGGGCAGTGGGTTGGCCGCTGTCGCGTCGATTACCGAAGGGCCTGATCGTTCGGGTCGTAGATGAACAGGCGTCCATCTGTGGGCATCGGGCGCAACTGAAGCAACGGCAAGGTACGGCCCGTATCGGCGAAGTAGTCGGTCTGGAACCGCTTGCCACCTGCCAGGCCATTGCCCGTCACGTAAGAGACCGTGCTGTAGAGCAGCGCCTCAAGCGGCAATCCAAGCGGCGCACCGGCGGGCCAGGCCGCGACCATCAATTCATTCCAGCCATGAAATTCGGTGAGCTGTTGGCGGATCTCGTTGGCCACCCGAAATTCTTGCGCCGTCGGGGAGAACCAACAACTTGTGTACGGGCTGCCACGGTAGCGCGCCAACCATGCCGCTGCCGAATCGACCCCCACTGAGGCGCAGGAAGGCCGGAAGTTGCACATATCGGCCCGCCCGCTAGTGCCACCATCGAAGGGGAACACGCACCGTAGAGACAAGGGTATGGTCGCTGGCGCCGCTTCTTCGCGTATCACCAGCCCCTGCGGCTTGTAGGTACGCAGCACCTTGCTGTCGGCGCGAAAATAACTGAAGGACACGCCATTGCCGCGTACCGAACCGGGGCTCGGATCCCACGCACGGAAGCTGCCGACATCGGTCGTGCGCAGCAGTACACCACGGCAGTAGAAGGCGCCCCGATTGCCCCGGCAGGTGTCGTCGCCATTGCCGGTGTCGAGGTAGCGTGTGTTGAGCCGTGCCGCCACCCGGTAGCCATTGTCCAGTTGGTCTTGCTGACTGAAGCCGAAGACCTGCCCCTGCGGTTCGCCAAGCTGCAAGCGCAGTAGCGGCAGCCATGTACCGGTGGCCTGGAAGTAATCGCGTTGGCTGCTCTGGGCGCGCAACAGACTGCCGGCTTGCCCGGGGTCATAGAACACGCCCTGGATCGCGAGTTGCCCCGGCGCCTGCGCATTCCAGCCGTTCACCACCACCTCGCCCAGGTTGGCCGCTGGCTGGGTGGCCTGGTACGGCTTGCCGTGGGCCAGCGCCGTAAAGCGATCAAACAGCAAGAACCCCGCGCCCGAGCCCAATGTCGTCGGCACATGGTCTTTGCGCACAAAGATGAAGCGCATGTCGGTGCCTTCGGCGGCGTCAGGCACCCAGAACTTCTCGGCCTGGTTGGGCATCAGCGTGCGCAGCACGATGCCGCTGCAGGCAAAGGCAGGTGCGCGCCCCACGCACTGGGACGCGGTACTGGCGTAGCGCGCATTCAGCAGCGCGGCGGTTTGTGCACCCCCAAGGGCATACGCTGCACTCTGTACAAGGCACAAGGTGCAGCCCAGGCACAGTGAACGCATCAGGTTCCTCATCGTCGACTCCTTGGCAGCGTGGCTGCGATCAGTGGATATCAGCTTGGATAGCCTGGTTCGTACTCGCCCGCCCGCCCCGAGAAGGCAGTGCCAGCAGAGGGTTTCAGGTACGATTGCTCACCTCACTCCGTAGCTCGCCGTGCTGCCACGCTTGTCGGTCGCAGTGAAGCCCCCTGGTTAGCTCCATGCCCTATGCCTTGCGTTGTCACAGGTTCTGGTCCAGGGGGTCGAAGGCGAACACCTGGCCGTTGGCCGCCGTCAGATCGACCCGTAGCACAGGAATGACCTTGCCGGCCTGTTGGTAGTAATCGCGCTGGATGTACCGGGCACCGTTCAGCCCGCCACTGCCACGGATAAGGAATGCAGCCTCGAGTGTGAGCTGCGGGCCGATGTTCTGCGGCCAGGGCGCGATGATGATTTCGTTCCAGGCGCCGCCATGGGCACGCACTTCGATGTTCAACTCGAAGGCCTCAGCACTGGGGTCGAAGGCGCAACTGCTGACGGGGCTGGCGCCATAGCGGCTGCGCCAGGCGCTGACACTGTTGATGTTCTGCGAGGCGCAGCTGGCCCGGCAGCTGTTGGGGATGGCGCTGCTACTGGCATTGGCCGGGTAGGCACAGCGCAGTACCAGTGTCTGGCGTGCGGGTGCTGCAAGCTCGCGGTAGATGAGCCCTTCGGTACCGGCCAGGCGCTGCGTGCCGACATCGGCACGTATGTAGGAGAACGACACGCCGTTGCGTGTCACGGAGTTGCTGCTGGGGTTCCATGCGTGAAAACCGGAGGCGCCATTCACTGCGCGGATCAGCACCCCGCGACAGTAGGCGGCTGCCTGCTTGTCGCGGCACCCGCTCAAGGCATCCCGATAGCGGTGCTCAAGGCGCTCGGCCACGCGCCTGCCATTGTAGAGCTGCTCTTGCTGTGCGAAGCCGAACACCTGTGCCTGCGGATCGCCAGGCGCAATCCGCAGGATCGGCAGCCAGAGACCGGTGGCCTGGTAATAGGCCAACTGATTGCGCTGAGCACAGCGCAGGCCCCCGGCCTGCGCGCTGTCATGGAACAGTGCCTGGATGGCAAGCTGCGCCGGCGCCTGTGCCTGCCAGCCAGACACCAGGACCGCCCCGGGCGATACCGGGTCTTGCACAGCCTGAAAAGCCTTGCCGAGCGCTGCTGCGCTCAGACCATCGAACAGCAGGTAGCCGCACCCGAGCGCCAGGCCCGCCATGCTGCGGTCGTTGCGCAGGAAGACAAAGCGCAGGTCGCTGCCGGCAACGTCCTTGAGCGTCCAGAAATCTGCGTTCGCACTCTGCGGTACGCTGCGCACCAGTACGCCGCTGCAGACGAAGGCAGGACTTCTGCCCACGCACTGTTCCGGCGTGTTGGTGAAGCGTGCATTGAGCCACTGCGCCGTGCGGGTGCCTTCCTGCGCGTGCACCGGCGCAAGGCAGGCGCACAGCGCCAGCACACCGCACAGTCTCAAGATGCCCATGTGTGTGCACCTCACTTGAGCTGCTGCACAGCGGGGTCATAGGTGAAGGGCTGCCGATTGGCGGCCTGCACGTCCAGTTTGACCAGCGGTAGCCAGCGGCTGGTCTCCTTGAAGTAGTCCTGCTGGAACGACTGCCCCCCGGCCAGGCCGTTGGTACCCCCCACCTGCCCCAGGTAATGCGCAGTGGCGCTGAAGAAGAACGCTTCGATCGGCAATTGCGCTGCAATGTCCTGCGGCCAGGTAGGGACCATGATTTCATTCCAACCGGTTAGCCCCGGGACTTTCTGGCGAATCTCGACCATCAGTTGCAAGGCCGTGGCGTCGGCGCGGAACGCACAGCTTCTGAACCGATTCCCAGCAGTGGAGGCGGACCAGGTGGCGACGCTGTTCACGGGCGGTTGTTTTTCGTCGCACCAGCCACGAAAGGTGCAGGTGTTGGTTGACACCGCATCGTGCGTGGCGCCGTCGGCGACGTACAGGCATGCGGCAGGCAGAGTGTGTACTACAGGGGCGGCGGTTTCGCGAATCAGATAGCCTTGCGGCCACACCACCACCTTGATGGCCATGTCACTGCGCAGGTAGCTGAAGGACACACCGCCGTTCTTCAGCGCACGGGGGGCCGGATTCCAGGCCTTGAAATTGCCCGTGCCTGTCGAGCGCAACAGCACCCCGTTGCAATCGAACCCGGAGCGGCCGCTGATACAGCCAGGCCGGGTGTCGGCGTAACGCTGGTTGAGGCGCCGGGTGACCCTGTAGCCATTGTCCAGCTGATCCTGCTGGCTGAAACCGAACACCAGACCATTGCCATCGCCCAGGTGCAGGCGCACCACCGGCAACCACTGGGCCGTGGCGTCGAAGTAGGCGCGCTGGCTGCGTTGGGCTGCCGCCAGGGCACCGGCCCGGGTGACGTCGTAGAAGATGGCCTGGATGGGCAATTGCGCGGGCACCTGGGCATTCCAGGTACTGACCACCACGCCACCGGCACTGCTGTCGGCCTGATACGGCCTGCCCAGGCCCACGGCCGTCAGCCGGTCGAACAGCACGAACCCCGAAGGTGCTGCCAGCCCGTCAAGGGCGCGGTCCTTGCGCAGAAAAACCAGTTGCGCGGCATCGTCTTTCTTCCAGAACGTTTCGACGTCGCTGGCTGGCACTGCGCGCAGCAACACGCCGCTGCAGGCAAAGGCCGGTGCGCGTCCTACGCACTGTGCCGGTGTGCTGCTGTAGCGCGCATTCAACTGCATCGCTACCTGCGGGCTCCCGACGGCATGGGCGCTGCCCAGCAAAACGCACAATGCGATGCCACAAATCAGTTTGCTCGCAACGTTCATACAGGTCGCCTCCCATGGCGCGCCGCTGTTCAACGAATGCCGGCCGGGTAGCCCAGCTCATACTCTGTCGTGACTTCGGAACTGACCAGGTTGTCGTAGAGGTCCAGGTACACGGCCGTCTGTGCGCCCAGCCCTTTGCCCCACACCCGGTACGGAGCCAGGTTCAGTGCCTCGGCGAGGCTGTTGGCCGGCGATGGGTAGAGGCGTGCCAGCGCCTCGAAATCCTCGTTGCTCGGCAGGGTGTAGCCCTCGTCGCGGGCCTTGGCCTGCGCTTGTGCCCAGGTGGATCGATACGCCGAGCTGAGCAGGCGCAGCTCACGCACGCCGCGCACACTGAGCACGTAGCGGGAACTGCCCCCTGCCGCGTTCTGCGCAGTGACGGTGATGTCGCCATTGCCCCATACCGAGACCTGTCCATCGGGATCGACCCTGGCAATGTCCGTGTTGTCCACGCTATAGCCGGTGGCCCCTGGCTGTGCACGGGTGTAGCGGGCATAGTCGGGAATGGTCGGTGGCGTCCTGGCCAGGTTGTGCTCGTCGAAGAACACGACATAGCGTCGGCTGGCCAGGTTGAGTGCCTGTGCAGCAGTGAAGCCTTCCTTGATCAGCAGGGTGACCACGCCCGATCTGCGCGGCGCCGAGCGCGGCGCCTGCGCGGTGTAGTAGACCTGCAGGGTCTTGCCGACATTGGCCTCGACATAGCGCTTTTCGATCGGCAAGGTGACGGGTTTGCCGGCATTGCGCGCCGAGATCGGCCAACTGATCGTGGTGATCGCCTGGCCTTGCGCATCGGCAAGGTAGATCGTCAAGGTGGTCTGGAACGCCAGTACTACCGCGTTATCGTTATCAACCCCCTGGACAGTGATGTTCAGCCCCGTGGCCGGTACCTTTTCAGGGTCCAGCTCGGCGCCCTGCAAGGCTGCCACTTCGGGCAGGCGAAGGGTTGGGTCCGAAGGTTGGGTAGTGTATGCATGCGCATTGAACATGCTCGCGCAAACGCATAACACCAGTGCCGCATAGGTACGTCTGATTGCGTCCATCAACGGTTGCTCCTGCCATGGAGTCAGTGGGGCTGGCTGATGCCTATCGCGTAGCCTTTCTGGCTTGGGCTGGCGCTGCTTACCTGCAGCGTTGCCAGGTCCAGGTAGGTGGGCGAGCCGCTCGTATCAGTAACAACACCCAGAAAGCCTTTTTCCGTCATGTCCGGCAGGCCCAGGTTCTGCGCGTTCAGATAGCCCGCGAGGTCGTCTTTTGCCGCCGCGTACACAGCGCTGAAGCGACTGAAGTCGTCGGCTGTCGGCACGTCCAGGCCATAGCTGGTGGCGGCTAGTGCGGCGCCTGGGGCCTGCAGCTCGTGGTCGTAGCTCAACAGGTACAACCCCCTGACCCCTCGGACCGTCAGTGTGTAGCTGCCGATCGAGGCACCGGCAGCGTCCAGTGCGGTAATGGTGACCGGCGGATCCTCTGCATTGCCCAGCAGGCTGACCTTGCCGCTGCTGTCGACACGGGCAACGTCGGTGTTGCTGCTTTTGTAGTTGACGGCCTGTGCGGTGGTGCGGGTGAACTGTGCATAGTCAGGCACTTCTGGCGGCGGGCTGGGTACCTCGGCGGCGGTGCGGAACACGATGTAGTTGCGGCCGCTGAGGTCGACTGTCAGAGGCGCAGCGAAGTTCGCCTTGATGGTGAATGTCAGTACCTGCGACTTCACCCCGTCGACCTCGTAATACACGCGCAGTTGTTGGCCCTCACGGCCAAGCAATATGCTTTTCGCAATATTTTCCCACACCGCCAGTCGGTCGTTGTTCGGGGTGGGCCTTACCTCGTCGTAGAGCACCTTGTTCTGCTCGTCAAGCACAAACAGCCTCAGCACTTTCTGATACCAGCTGGCACTTCTTTGTACCTCTGCACGGGTGAATTCACCCACTGTACCGAGGTCGAGTGCCCCTTCGCTGACATCGTTCATCTTTGGCACGGTGTAGTCGGTCATGTCGTAAACTCCCGCAGGTGGGCAACCGGCGCCAGGTAGCGCCGATTGCAGGGTCATATCGCTCAAAAGCCTCAGGCGCGTGGCGCGCCAGCCCATTCGCCGTCGGCCTCGGCATTGACATCTACCCGGTGGCCGGTGGTCACCTTGTTGCGCAGCGCCGCCTGCACCACCGAACTGTCGCCACCGCCCTGCGGTTGGCCCCACGTCACCACGCGCCCGTCTGACGTCAATGCGGCGAAGCCGTTGGAGTTGGCGTACACCGCACGCACATGCTTCAGTTGGTCGGACACCCGGCTGATATCGCCGCCGGCTTCAGAGCGCCCCCAGACCGCCACGGTACCGTCGCTGCACAGGGCGGCGAACGCCCATGCGCTGCCGGTGACCTGAATGACATTGCGCAGGTCGGCCACAGCCTTTGGCATGTTGCCGCCGTTGTTCGCGTTGCCCCAGGCCACCACCGCACCGTTCCTGCGCCGGGCACAGAAGGCATGCCAGGTGCTGGTGACCTCCACGATGTCAGTCAGCGCTGCAATTTCTTGCGGCACCGAGCCGCCATGGCTGCCAGCCCCCCAGGCCACTACCTGGCCGGTGGCACGCAAGGCGCTGAATGCCTGGGCCGTGGCCCCCTCCAGGGTGACGATATCGGTGTAATCGGCGATTGCAGCCGGTAACGTGCCGCCATATCCGGCATTGCCCCAGGCAACGACACTATTGTTGGTGCGCCGTGCGGCAAAGGCGGCAAAGTTGCCCTTGACGTAGTAGATGTCCTTGAGGTCGGCGATATTCTTGGGCAAGTTGCCGCCGTTGGCGGCACTGCCCCAGGCTACCAGCGAACCGTCGGCACGCTGCGCTGCAAAAGCGCTGCCGGCACCGTAGACAGCGGTGAAATCCGTCAGGTTGAGGATCCCCGGCGGAATGGTCGCACCCTCGGGCCCCACACCCCAGCCAATGAGGCGACCGTCGGCTTTGCGTCCGACAAACGCCCTGGCATTGCTGCGCACTTCGACGAAGTTTCCGGTTTCACCTTGAGGCATGGTACCGCCCTCGAACGCCTGGCCCCAGCACAGCACAGTGCCATCGGTCGTGCGTGCGGCATACGCGCTGCGCGTGCAACTGACTTCAGCGATGTCGCCGCGGCCCACCAATGTCGGCGGAATAGTTGCCCCGTAGGCAATACTGCCCCAGCCGACGATATCGCGCTCCCCTGAGCGTTCGTTGCGCAGGGCGACAAACGCTGCACTGCCATTGACCGCGGCGTCGATTCCGTTGCCGATGATGTTGGCCGGGTTGAGCTGCACCTCATCGGTTTGCGTGCGCACGCGCAGCGCCTTCCAGGGCTGCTTGTCCATCCAGGTAGTGCCTGCGGTCCAGGTGGGCTCGTCCAGGTAACGCCATTCGGCGAGGATCGGCTGCAGGCTTTGCGCATTGAATGCGCTCAGAATTCGCGAGGTACTGGAGGCGCGGTAGGTGCTCGCGCCGTAGCGGGCGCCGAAAATACGCAGGTTGCCGCTGCCTATCACACGGTTGACGAAATAGCTGTTGGACGGCGAACGTTCCTCCGGGCCGCCGCTGCTACGCTGCAGCGTGTACTCGAGCTTGATCGTGGTGCGATTGCTGGCGTTGATCGTGGCATAGGGTACCGACACGTCGAGGGCCTTGCCCTCGTCGCCCGCCGTGACCACGATCGTGCGGTTGAAGTTGCCTGCCGGCAGCTCGCTCTGCACCAGTACGGTCACCCTGTCACCGCGCAGCAATCTGGCCACGGTGTCGATCCGATACGTTGCACCATTGCGCACATCGTCCGGGTTCAGCTGGTTGTTGGCGGTCGCCTGCACGAATATCGGCAGCGGCAACGCCGCACGCTGTACCCGCAGCGTGACGGTGCCGGAAGTCTGCTCGCGGCCATCGAAGCGGTACACCACGTACTTGACCCGTACATTGGCATCGATGTTGGCCAGCACGTACCTTGCTTCGATAGGGGGCATCTGAAGTTTATCGTTTTGATCTGCCAGAATTGGCCTGGTGACGCTCGTCGAGCCTTGCGGGGCATCGCCATCCCAGAACAGTTCCACTTCATCGCCATGTTTGAGCTGGGCCTCGGCTGGGATCGTGACCACTGCATCGCCCACAGGGCGCAGCGTGCCATTGACCGCGCCCTCCACCACCGGGTCGGGCAGCAGTAACTGGCGCTCTTTGCGACGCAACGAAAGCATGGCAGACACGCGAGTCGGCTGGCCGGCTTCGTAGACCTGGTAGTACACATCGGCTGCCACTGTCAGGTAGTTGCTCCACTCGGCGTGCTCGAAGGTGAACATCACTTTCTTGTCAAGATTGTTCTGGGTCACCGTCATCAGATCGTCGAAGAAGGTACCGCCCGCGTCGGACCACACCACCCTGATGGTCTGGTTGAGTTTCATTCCGGTGTACGGCTCGATGATCACATCGACGCTGGCGGGGACATCAGGATCCAGTTCACCGTCTTGTGCCTGCGGGCAACTGGGTGCCGGCAGTTCCAACTGCGCCACGCCCACTTGCAGCGTGAGAGCCTGTGATTCCAGAGGGCGCCCCAGGCCCTGCCGGCTTACGGTGTAGCTGACTTCGAGCGAACCGCCGCTGAGCGGCTGAATGTTCTGCGGCCCGTTCACGGCAAACGAGATGTCTTTTCCTGCGCTGGCGCTGGTGACCGTTTTGGTGTCCTTGTAGAGCAACATGCTGCCATCGGAACCGGTGCCTCGCCAGGTGATCTCGATGAAGTCGTCCTTCTCCAGCTGGGCCGCTGCCGGTACCACCACGGTCGCCGTTGCCAGTGTGGCCTCCAGCACGCCGTCGACCGCTTCGGTCACTTGCGGGCTTGGCAACTTGACGGCAGCGCCGATAAAGCTTGTGCCCACCCGCCGGGAGGTCTGTACTACGTCGCTTTTATCAGGCTTTCTGGTGAACCAGGTCCTGCCAAAACCCCGCGCCAGCATCTGCACGTGGGCATAAGGAATCTTGAATACCAATATCCGGGGGCTGATCAACTTTTGCGGGTAATTCAGGGCAATGATCTGGCCTTGCGCCGTGGTGCCTACCCAGTACAGGGTAATCACATCCCTTGCCTTGAAGCCGAACACCGGCAGCGCCGCCACTTGTACTTCCAGGCCGTCTTGCGCCACCAGCGCCACATCGATCGGGTCGCCCTCCACGGCTTGCGGGTCTGGGTTGACGATGATGGGCGGCAACATTTTGTTGGGGTCGATCGATACCTCGATGTAAGCGCGCAATGACCAGTCGCTTGCGGCATTGAACACTTCGTCCCAGATCCAGTACACAAGTACCAGCTTTTCGCTGTCGCCGGCCTCGTAGATGAGCTCGGCATCCACCTCGATGACGAGGTCGTTGCCCACCTCGTCAGGTTGCACGATGTACTCGACGATCGAGCCGCCCCAGCTCAGGCGAATGGTGTCGTACTGGCGCATGTTCGTGTACTTCGGTACGCTGACTTCCACGCCATACAGCTCGCCATCAAGGAGGTCCTTGATGTCTTCTTCACCCACCACGCCACCGATGGGAGGGCTGGTCAGAAACGGTGGCAGCAGGTTGTAGTGCCCGGGGTAATCGGGTTGAGGGTCGTTTCCGCCGGGGAACTTGAGGCGTACCAGCACCTTGAGCACCAGCGAGGACTCCTTGTTGGTGGAGCCTGCACGCGTGACCACATAGTAGAGGTCGTGCACGCCCTCCAGCACATTTTTGGCCGGGATGGTGGTTTTGATGTTCTTGCCGACGTCCCCCTCGCTGACATTGACCCTTACCGCCGCGATCTTGCTGGTGCCATAGAACACCTCGATCAGATCCCCCGCCAGCATGTTCTGATACGGCTGCACGTATGCCTGCATTCCGAGCACCGAATTGACGACCCCCTTGTTCACGCCAACCTGGGCGCCTTCGGTGTATACCGGGGTGATGTAACCTGGAATGTAGATACGCCGCAGGGCCTGGGTGCCGGCTGCAAATCCTCCGAATGCCGGCGTTTCTCCCACTATGGCATTGAACAGGTCGATGTCCGTTTGCAAGCCCGATGGGGTCCGGGGGGCAGTCAAGTTGTTCGTCATGAAGTTTTCTCCAATCCAGGAAGCCCGAAAGGTATGAACGGGGGAATGGGCTGGAAATGATTCAAAGGCAAAATGTACGAGGCGCACAACTGACACAAATACCAGGTGCCCGGCCAAGGCACGTGCACACCGGGGGAGGAAATCGCGCGCCGATTGCGCTAGGCTGCACCTTTACTCACCAGGAGCATTCTCCATGGCAAAAGCCACCGCCCGTCACATCCTTGTCGCCAGCGAAGACAAGTGCAACGAACTCAAGGCACAGATCGAAGCCGGCGCCGACTTCGCCGAAATCGCCAAGGCCAACTCCACCTGCCCCTCCAGCCGCCAGGGCGGTGACCTGGGCTCGTTCGGCCCCGGCCAGATGGTCAAGGAGTTCGACACCGTGGTGTTCAGCGCACCGGTGAACACTGTTCAAGGCCCGGTGAAGACCCAGTTCGGCTATCACCTGCTGGAAGTGACCAGCCGCCAGGACTGATCGGTCTTGGCCGCATCTGCCGGCCGTGCCGAGGGTCGGCCCGCTCCTGTGAGAGCGGGCTTGACCCGCATTGTGCTGTTGGCCCTTGCCCCGCTGCTGTTTCTGCTGCCTCCCTGGCAAACCCTGATCGCCGCCCCCAGCCACGCCCTCACCGTCTATGGTGAAGCCCCCCGCTACCGCGCCTCGTTCAGCCATTTCGACTACGTCAACCCGCAAGCCCCGAAAGGTGGAAGCCTGCGTCGCTCGGCGCTGGAAATCGGCGGCTTCGACCATGTGCTGCCCTACATCGACAAGGGCACCGGGGTCAGCGAGGTGGACGGCTGGCTGTATGCACCGCTGGCCATTCGGTCACTGGACGAGCCCTATACCGTGTACGGCCTGATCGCGCAAAAGCTCGAGCGCAGCGCCGATGGGCTGTGGCTGCGCTTCTACATCGACCCGCGTGCGCGTTTTGCCGATGGCCGGCCAGTGCGTGCCGAGGATGTGCGCTTCACCTACCAACTGCTGCTGCGTGAAGGCAATCTCAAGTACCGCACGCAGTTTGCCGACGTGGCTGCTGTGGTGGTCGAGACGCCCCTGCAGGTACGCTTCGACTTCAAGAACAATCAGAACCGTACCCTGGCCCTGGACCTGGCGTCGCTGCCGGTATTGCCCGAGCACGCGCTCGACCAGGATGCATTCACCAACGGCGGCGGCTTCCAGGCGCTGGTGGGTAGCGGCCCGTACCGCATCGCACGGGTCGACAACGGGCGCAGCATCACCTTCGAGCGCAACCGCGACTGGTGGGCACGGGACCTGCCGGTCAATCGTGGGCGCTACAACTTCGACCAGCTGAAGATCGAGTATTTCGGCGACACCGACGTGGCACGCCAGGTGCTGCGCGGTGGCGGTTACGATTACAACCGCGAGTTCTCCGCCACCGGCTATTCGATCGGCTACAACGGCCCGGCCCTGGACGACGGGCGCCTGCAACGTGCGCACCTGGCCCGAGGGGCGCCGCAGAACGCCCAGGGCTATGTGTACAACCTGCAGCGCCCGGTGTTCCAGGACCGGCGCGTGCGCCAGGCACTGGGCCTGCTGTGGGATTTCGAATGGAGCAACCGGCAGATGATGCGCAACCTGTACATCCGCCAGCAGAGCTTCTTCGCCAACAGTGCACTGGCCGCCCGCGCCCTGCCCGACCGCGCAGAGCTCGCCTTGCTCGAACCCCTGCGTGCCCAGGTGCCGGCCGAGGTATTCGACCGGGTGTTCGAGGCGCCGCGCACCGACGGCTCGGGGCTGATCCGTGACAAGCAGCTGCAAGCCCTCGCTCTGCTGCAGCAGGCCGGCTGGCGCCCGCAGGGCGATCAGCTGGTCAATGCCCGGGGCGAGCCGCTGAGCTTTACCTTCCTCAATGGCCAGTCGGGCCTGGAGCGCCTGCTGCTGCCGTGGAAACGCAACCTGGCGCAGATCGGCATCACCCTGGACATACGCCGCATCGACGCGGCCCAGTACGTCAACCGGCTGATGGCCCGTGACTACGACATGATCGTCACCGGCTACCCGGTGTCGCCCTCGCCGGGGCTGGAGCTTTACAGCTACTTCGGCTCGGCGGCGGCTACCGACCCTGGCTCGAACAACTACATGGCCCTGCAGGACCCGGCGGTGGACAGCCTGATCGACGGCCTGGTCAAGGCCGCGAGCCCGGCCGACATGCTGCGCCATGCCCATGCGCTGGACCGGGTGCTGCAATGGAACTACTACTGGATCCCCAATTACTACCCGCCCGGCGCCTCCACGGTGTGGTGGAACCGCTTCGGCATCCCCAGGGTGCAAGCCAGCAATGACCCGGCGCTGGACACCTGGTGGGAGGTCAGCCCCACCCCGCTGACCACAGCGCAGATGGCCGAGCGCCTGGAGGCTGCGCCATGACCGCGTACATCCTGCGCCGGCTGCTGCTGATACTGCCCACCCTGCTGATCATTCTGCTGGTGAACTTCGTGATCATCCAGGCGGCACCGGGCGGCCCGGTAGAACAGGCCGTGGCGCGCCTGCAGGGTATCGGCGGCGGTGCGCCGGGGGCCGGCAGCGACACGCTGCACAGCGACTCGCGGGCCAGCCGCGGGCTGGACCCCAAACTGCTGGAGACCATCAGACGCCAGTATGGCTTCGACAAGCCGGCCCACGAGCGGCTGTGGCTGATGCTCACTCGCTACGCCCAGCTGGATTTGGGCAGCAGCTTCTTTCGCGGTGCCAAGGTCACCGACCTGATCCTGGACAAGTTGCCGGTCACCCTCTCACTGGGCCTATGGGCCACCCTGATCACCTACCTGGTGTCGATCCCGCTGGGCATCCGCAAGGCCATCCGCCACGGCAGCGCTTTCGATGCCTGGAGCAGTGCGCTGATCGTGATCGGCTATGCGCTGCCAGCGTTTCTGTTCGCACTGTTGCTGATCGTGCTGTTTGCCGGTGGGACCTCGCTCAACTGGTTTCCGGTGCGCGGGCTGGTGTCGGAAAACTTTGCCGAGCTGAGCCTGGCCGGCAAGCTGGCCGACTATTTCTGGCACCTGGTGCTGCCGGTGGGCTCGCTGGTGATCGGCGGTTTCGCCACCCTCACCCTGCTGACCAAGAACGCCTTCCTCAACGAGATCACCCGCCAGTACGTGGTCACCGCGCGGGCCAAGGGCCTGAGCGAGCGTCGGGTGCTGTACGGGCATGTGTTTCGCAACGCGATGCTGCTGGTGGTGGCGGGCATTCCCCAGGCGCTGATCACGGTGTTCTTCGCAGGCTCGCTGCTGATCGAAGTGATCTTCTCGCTCGACGGCCTGGGCCGCATGAGCTACGAGGCGGCGGTGTCGCGGGATTACCCGGTGGTGTTCGGTTCGCTGTTCATCTTCACCCTGTTCGGCCTGTTGATCCGTCTGCTGGGCGACCTGTGCTACACCCTGGTCGACCCGCGTATCGACTTTGCCACGAGGCAGCACTGATGCGGCGCCTGTCGCCGTTGTCCAGGCGCCGGCTGGCGAATTTTCGGCGCAATCGCCGCGGCTGGTTCTCGCTGTGGGCGTTCGGGCTGCTGTTGCTGCTCAGCCTGGGGGCGGAGCTGGTGGCCAACGACAAGCCGCTGCTGCTGGGCTACCAGGGCAGCCTGTACTTCCCCGCCTTCAAGCGCTACACCGAACAGCAGTTCGGCGGCCAGTTGCCGTTCCAGCCCGACTACCGCAGCCAGTACGTGCGCCAGCTGATCGAGGGCCAGGGTGGCTGGATGCTGTTTGCCCCGATCCCCTTCAGCGCCGACACCCCCAACTACGACCTGCAGGTACCCACCCCCAGCCCACCCACCACCACCAACTGGCTGGGCACCGACGACCAGGCGCGCGACGTGCTGGCGCGGGTGCTGTACGGCACCCGCGTGTCGATACTGTTCGCCCTGCTGCTGACCGCCATCAGCACCGTGATCGGCGTGGCCGCCGGCGCCCTGCAGGGCTACCACGGCGGCTGGGTGGACCTGATCGGCCAGCGCCTGCTGGAGGTGTGGTCGGGGCTGCCGGTGCTGTACCTGCTGATCATTCTCAGTGGTTTTGTGGAACCCGGCTTCTGGTGGCTGCTGGGAATCATGGCGCTGTTTTCATGGCTGGCGCTGGTGGACGTGGTGCGCGCGGAGTTCCTGCGCGGGCGCAACCTGGAATACGTGCAGGCCGCCAGGGCGCTGGGCCTGCCCGATCGGCTGGTGATCGTGCGGCACATTCTGCCCAATGCGATGAACGCCACGCTCACCTACCTTCCGTTCATTCTCACCGGGGCCATCTCGACCCTCACTGCACTGGATTTTCTCGGTTTCGGCATGCCCGCCGGCAGCGCCTCCCTGGGCGAGCTGGTGAACCAGGGCAAACAGAACCTGCAGGCACCATGGCTGGGGTTTACCGCATTCTTCGCCCTGGCGTTGATCCTTTCGCTGCTGGTGTTCATCGGCGACGCATTGCGCGAGGCGTTCGATCCACGGGCATAATCGCAGCCTCATTACGGCGGAGCGGCCCATGCAAGACAGTGACAGCCTCAAGGACTACCAGCGCGTGCGCCAACTGGCGATCCGCTCGCTGTTCGAGATCATCGAGCAATCCAGCGAGGGAACGATCATCGTCGATCGCGATGCACGAATCGTGTGGATGAACCAGCGCTACGCACGGCGCTTTGGCCTGGAGGACGCCAGTGCCGCCATTGGTCAGCCGTGCGAAAGAGTGATCCCCGGCAGCCAGATGCGCGACGTGATCACCCAGGGCCGGCCGATTCTGCTGGACATGCTCGACACGCCCAAGGAGCCGCTGGTGGTGATGCGCCTGCCGATCCACGATGCCGAGGGCGCGGTGATGGGCGCCATCGGCTTTGCCCTGTTCGATGAGCTGCACAGCCTTTCGCCGCTGCTCAAGCGCTATGCCAGCATGCAGCAGGAACTGGCCTCGACCCGCTCGCTGCTGCGTGCGCGCCAGGCCAAGTACAGCTTTGCGCAGTTCATCGGTACCAGCGCCGCAAGCCTTGAGGTCAAACGCCGCGCGCGGCGTGGGGCCAGCAGCGATTCGCCGGTGCTGCTGCTGGGTGAGACCGGCACGGGCAAGGAGTTGCTCGCCCATGCCATCCACGCCGCCTCGCCCCGCGCCCACAAGCCGTTTGTCAGCATCAACAGCGCCGCCATCCCGCACGATCTGCTGGAGGCCGAATTCTTCGGCACCGCGCCGGGTGCGTTCACTGGCGCCGACCGCAAGGGCCGGCCGGGCAAGCTGCAGGTGGCCGAAGGCGGCACGCTGTTTCTCGATGAGATCGGCGACATGCCGCTGGCGCTGCAGAGCAAACTGCTGCGCGTGCTGCAGGAAAAGGAATACGAGCCGGTGGGTTCCAACCAGATGCTGCAGAGCGATGTGCGGGTGATTGCTGCCACTTCGCGCGACCTTTCGGCAGCGATGGCCCGCGGGGAGTTTCGCGCCGACCTGTATTACCGCCTGAACGTGCTGCCGATCGAGGTGCCGCCATTGCGTGCCCGGCTCGATGACCTCCCGGCGTTGAGCGAGGCGATTCTGGAGGAGCTGGGCAGCCGCCATGAGCTGCAGGCACCGGCACAGGCGCTGCTGGCTCGACATGCCTGGCCGGGCAACATTCGCGAGCTGCGCAACGTGTTGGAGCGGGCCACGCTGATGGCTGACCAGCAGCAACTGACTGCCGCCCAGGTGCAATCGGCATTGGGCCCGTTGACGCCCCTTACAGTCGACACCGACCCCATAACCGACTACAGGCAGGCGTGCGAAGCATTCGAGCGCCAGTTGCTGGAAAACGCCCTTGCCCGCTGCGCCGGAAATGTGCCGCAGGCCGCGCGTGAGCTGGGGTTGGGGCGTTCGACGCTGTACAAGAAGCTGGCGGCTCTGGGGATAAAGTCTCAATAGAGAGACTGGCATCTCAACCTGGAGACGGCCTTGCTGATGAATCGGCACAACGCGGTCATAGACCTGTTTGCGCGGTGTGTCAGGCAGACCCCGTGGGCAGATCCTCCTGCGCTGCAAGCGCACGCACGGCACACCCAGTCTCAAACCAGAGACAATCATTCGATAAATTCCACTGGAATTAGTATTTATCCATATAAATCAATAGCTTATTAACATGGCACGGTCTTCGCTAAGGGCTGCATCCCAACAAAAACAAGATGCACCCAAGGAGACACTCGATGAGTGTGATCATTGCCCTGGCAGCCCTGGCGCTGCTGATGCTGGCGGCCTACCGTGGCTACAGCGTGATTCTTTTTGCCCCCATCGCCGCCCTCGGCGCGGTGCTGCTTACCGACCCTTCCGCCGTCGCGCCCGCCTTCACCGGGGTGTTCATGGAAAAGATGGTCGGGTTCATCAAGCTCTATTTCCCGGTGTTCCTGCTCGGCGCCGTGTTCGGCAAGCTGATCGAGCTCTCGGGTTTCTCGCGCTCGATCGTGGCTGCCGCCATTCGCCTGCTGGGCACACGCCAGGCCATGCTGGTGATCGTGCTGGTGTGCGCGCTGCTCACCTATGGCGGGGTGTCGCTGTTCGTGGTGGTGTTCGCGGTGTACCCGTTCGCCGCCGAGATGTTTCGCCAGAGCGATATCCCCAAACGTCTGATACCAGCCACCATTGCCCTGGGTGCGTTCTCGTTCACCATGGACGCCCTGCCGGGCACCCCGCAGATCCAGAACATCATCCCCAGCACCTTCTTCAACACCACCGCCTGGGCCGCGCCTTGGCTTGGCGTGATCGGTACGCTGTTCGTGTTCTGCACCGGGATGCTGTACCTGCAGCGCCAGCGCAACAAGGCGCAGCGCGCCGGTGAAGGCTACGGCAGCGACTTGCGCAACGAGCCCGAAACCGCCGCCGACCTGACCCTGCCGCACCCGCTGCTGGCGTTGTCGCCACTGCTGCTGGTGGGGGTGATGAACCTGCTGTTCACCCACTGGATTCCGGCGTGGTACGGCAAGACCCACAGCCTGAGCCTGCCCGGCATGAGCGCCCCGGTACAGACCGAGATCGCCAAGCTGACGGCCATCTGGGCGGTCGAGGCCGCCCTGCTGCTGGGCATCCTGCTGGTGCTGGTCAGCGCCTTCGGCGCCATCCGCACACGCCTGGCAGAGGGCAGCAAGAGCGCGGTCAATGGTGCCCTGCTGGCGGCGATGAACACGGCGTCGGAATACGGTTTCGGCGCGGTGATCGCGTCGCTGCCAGGCTTTCTGGTATTGGCCGATGCGCTGCGCAACATTCCCAACCCGCTGGTCAACGAAGCCATCACCGTGACCCTGCTGGCCGGCATCACCGGCTCGGCATCCGGCGGCATGAGCATTGCGCTGGCGGCCATGGCCGACAGTTTCATCAGTGCGGCGCACGCGGCGAACATTCCGCTGGAGGTGCTGCACCGAGTGGCCGCGATGGCCAGCGGCGGCATGGACACCCTGCCGCACAACGGCGCGGTGATCACCCTGCTGGCGGTGACCGGCCTGACCCACCGCGAAGCCTACAAGGACATCTTCGGCATCACCCTGATCAAGACCCTGGCAGTCTTCGTGGTGATCGCTACCTTCTACGCTACAGGCATTGTCTAAGGAGACTTCCATGAGCCTTGCAGGAAAAGTCGCACTGGTTACCGGTTCCACCAGCGGCATCGGCCTGGGTATCGCCCAGGCATTGGCCGGCGCTGGCGCCGATGTGATTCTCAACGGCTTCGGCGACGCCAGTGCAGCGCTTGCCGAGGTGGGCCGGCATGGCACCCGGGTGGGGCACCACGCGGCAGACCTTGGCAGCGTGGAGCAACTGAACGACCTGTTTGCCTATGCCGAACGCGAGTTCGGCGGGGTCGATATCCTGGTCAACAATGCCGGCATCCAGCATGTCGCCCCGGTGGAGGCGTTCCCGGTGGAACGCTGGGACGCGATCATCGCGCTCAACCTTTCGGCGGTGTTTCACAGCACCCGCCTGGCACTGCCCGGCATGCGCCAGCGCAACTGGGGGCGGGTGATCAACATCGCCTCGGTGCACGGGCAGGTCGGCTCGGTAGGCAAGGCCGCCTATGTGGCGGCCAAGCACGGGGTGGTCGGGCTGACCAAGGTGGTGGGCCTGGAGACCGCCACCAGCAACGTGACCTGCAACGCCATCTGCCCCGGCTGGGTGCTCACCCCGCTGGTACAGAAGCAGATCGACGATCGCATCGCCAGCGGGGTCGACCCGCAGCAGGCCCAGCAGGACCTGCTGGCCGAAAAGCAGCCCTCGCACGCCTTCGTCACACCGCAACACCTGGGCGAGCTGGTATTGTTTCTGTGTAGCGAAGCCGGCAGCCAGGTACGCGGCGCCGCCTGGAACATCGATGGCGGCTGGCTGGCCCAGTAGCCATCGGCCTGGGGCGCAGGTACCGCTGGCCGGCTACGACTGTCATTTTCAAACCGCAAGGAGCTTTTATGCGACCGCTTTCCCTGACCGCCCTGTTCATGCTGCCCCTGGCTTTCAGCGCCCCTGTTCTCGCAGCCAGCCTCAAGGATGTGGCCCCTTATCCCGAAGCCGAAAACGGCTTTGTGCGCCAGGTGATCCACTTGCCCGAGCAGAAAGACGAGTCGGCATTCAAGGTCGAGGTACTGGCCGGCAAGACCCTCAAGGTGGACTGCAACCTGCAGCGCCTGGGTGGCAACCTCGAAGAAAAGACCCTCGAAGGCTGGGGCTATAGCTACTACCGGCTGGACAAGGTGATGGGCCCTGTCTCTACCCTGATGGGCTGCCCCGACAACAAGAAGACCGACGCCTTCGTGCCGGTAGTCGGCGATGGCTTCCTGCTGCGCTACAACAGCAAGTTGCCGGTGGTGGTCTACACCCCCAAGGACGTGGAAGTGCGCTATCGCATCTGGTCGGCTTCCAGCGAGGTGAAACGCGCCACGGTGGAGTAACCCGCCAAGGCGTGGGTTCGGGGCACGGCGCGCCAAGCCGCCCTGCCCCGAATCAGGCATAATCGCCGGTTTTACCCGTAACAGAGGCAACATGAAAGCACAGGCCCGTCACATCCTGGTCAAGACCGCCGAAGAAGCCGAACAGCTCAAGCAGCGCATCGCCAAGGGCGAAGCCTTCGATGTGCTGGCGAAAAAGTACTCCACCTGCCCGTCGGGCAAACGCGGCGGCGACCTGGGCGAAGTACGCCCGGGACAGATGGTGGGCGCCATCGACCAGGTGATTTTCAAGAAGCCGTTGCGGGTGGTACACGGCCCGATCAAGAGCAAATTCGGTTACCACCTGGTGCAGGTGTTCTACCGCGATTGAGCCCTCTGCCCTGATCGACAGGCGCGCCATCGGTCAGGCGTTTTTTGCGCCAATGTGCACTTTTTCGATGACCACCTATCATTTCTGCCAGTTGCGACCGCCGTCGCAGCCCTGTATCGCTTGGGCCGATCGCTAGCCCAAGGAGGACGAAATGAGCCCGCCCAGCCGCGTTGCCCTGGCGTGCCTGCCGTTGCTGGGCCCGTGGGCCCTGACAAGTCAGGCGGACTGCACCTTCGCCCCTACCGGCGGCAACGATCGTTATGTCTGCGACAGCGGCATTGGCACCTCCCTTGTCGACCCTGGCGGTGACAACACGCTGATACTGCCGGCCGGGGGCAGCGGCACCCTCGCCGGCAGCGTGACCTTCGGCCCCGGCGCCGACCGCGTCGAGATGGCGTCGGGCATCATCACTGGCGTGCTCGATCAGGGCGCGGGCATCGACACCTTCATCATGACCGGCGGGCAGTTGCAGGCCTTGCAGCAGGGCAACGGCCGCGACCTGTTCCAGATGAGCGGCGGACGCATCATCGGCGCTTTCGAAGATGGCGATGTGGCCTACATGAGCGGCGGGCGCATCGGGCGCGTCGACATGAAGCTGGACCGCAACCTGTTCGACATGTCCGGCGGCATCATCGACGCCAACCTGGTCACAGGCTTTGACCGCGACACGGTCATCGTCAGTGGCGGACGCATCGGCGGCAACATCAGCGTCAGCGGCGGCGACGACAGCGTGACCATCAGCGGTGGCGAGGTGGTGGGCAATGTACTGCTCAGCTTCGACGACGACAGCTTCACCTGGCGCGACGACGGCATCGTGCGCGGTGCGGTGCTGATGGGCGACGGCAGCGACCAGGCGCTGCTGGCCAACCTCGACGAAAGCCGCCTGGGGCTGGTGCGCCAGGTGGACGGCGGCCTGGGCAGCGACAGCCTGGTACTGGACCATACCCGCAGCAGCCTGGGCGCGCGCTATACCGGTTGGGAGCGCATGGCCCTGACCAACGCCTCGGTCTTCAACCTGGATGACCACCTGGTTCTTGGAGACCAGGGCACGGGTACCGGCACCTTGCTGATCGATGCCACCAGCCAGCTGGTGGCGCGCACCGGCCAGGTGACGGCGTTTGCCGGCGGCACACCGGTGAGCGTGAACAACGCCGGGCTCATCGACCTCAGCAGCGGCGCCAATGCACTGGGCCGCCTGACCCTCGACGGCAACTACGCAGGCAGCAACGGCGTGCTCAAGGTCGACAGCGTGCTCGAAGGCGACGGCGCCGCCTCCGACCGGCTGGTGGTCAACCAGGGCTCGCTGGCCGGCAGCACTGCCCTTCAGGTGAACAACCTGGGCGGCAGCGGCGCGCTGACAGCGGCCGATGGCATCCAGGTGGTCGAGGCCGGCCCTGGCACCACCAGCACCAGCACGGCGTTCAGCCTTGGCCAGCCCTTGTCGGCCGGGGCCTACCAGTACTACCTGTTCAAGGGCGGGGTCAGCGCTGGCAGCGAGAACAGCTGGTACCTGCGCTCGAGCGTGGTCGCGCCCCCGGTATCGGCGCCGCCCCTGCCCGGCCAGCCACCGCCACCGGTGGTGCCGGTGCCCGTGGCCGCCCCGGGCACCCCGCCACTGCCCACCCCGGTCGCCGGGCAGGCCATCGTGCTATACCGCGCCGAAGTGCCGGTGTACGCGGTGGCCAGCCGCGCCGCGGCCATCATCAGCCTGTCGACCCTGGGCACCTTCCACCAGCGCCAGGGCGAGCAACGCCTGCTCGACGAACAAGGCCCGGTGGCCGCCGGGTGGGCCCGCACCTTTGGCGAGCACCTGCGCCAGCAGTGGTCCGGCACGGTGTCGCCAAGCCTGGACGGCAACCTGAGCGGTTTCGAGGTGGGTCATGACCTGTATGCGATGCACACCGACGGCGGTTATCGCCAGCACGCCGGGGTGTATGTCAGCCATAGCCGGCTCGATGGCGATGTCAAAGGCTTCGCGCTGGGTTTCGAAGACAATGCGGTGGGCGATGTCCGCCTCGATGGCGACAGTGTCGGCGCCTACTGGACGCTGATCGGCCCCGGGCAGTGGTACGTGGACACGGTGCTGCAGTACACCGATCTGGACGGCCGCGCCCGTTCCGATCGCGGCGTGAAGCTCGATCTGGATGGGCATGCCCTGGCGGCCTCCGTGGAGGCCGGCTATCCGCTGGCATTGAGCGCGCGCTGGGTGGTCGAGCCCCAGGTGCAGGTGATCGCCCGCAAGGTCGACTTCGATACACGCAGCGATGGCATTTCAACGGTCACCCAGGACAGCCAGACCAACTGGACCGGGCGCGTTGGCGCACGAATCAAGGGCAGCTATCTGGCCGGCAGCGTGCCGCTCGAGCCCTACCTGCGCAGCAATGTATGGCGCAGCAGTGGCGGGCGCGACACCCTGCGGTTCGACGGGGGCGAGCCGATCAGGACTGATCAGGCCGCCACCTGGATGGACGTGGGCGCCGGCCTGAGCGCCCGGCTGAGCCCCGCCGTGGCGGTGTACGGCGCAGTGACCTACAGCGCCAACCTTGACAGCCGCCAGCAGGAATCGATTGGCGGCACCCTGGGGCTGCGCATCCGCTGGTAGGGCTCAGGCCCGGCGTGCGGCGAGCAGGCCGAACCCCGCCAGGCCCAGCAACGATGCGCTGACCCGGTTGAACAGCCGACGCGGTGCAGGCTGGTTGAACCAGCGCTGCATGTACGCCCCCAGCCAGCCGTAGATGGCGATGGCCAGCCACTCAAGTACCAGGAACATCGCCCCCAGCACGGCGAACTGCTCGGCCACCGGCGTGGCGCTTGTCACACTGACGAACTGGGGCAGGAACGCGGTGAAGATCAGGATGGCCTTGGGGTTGCCGGCTGCCACCAGGAACTCCTGACGCGCCAGGCGCAGGGTGCCCACGCCGCGTGCACCGACCTGCGCGGCCTCGCCGACCGGTGCGCGCCACAACTGCCAGGCGATGTAGAACAGGTAGCCGGCGCCCAGCACCTTGACCAGCAGGAACAGGTATTCACTGGTATGCAGCACCACCGCCAGGCCCATGGCGGCCAGTACGATCATGCCGGCAAACGCCAGCAGGCGGCCGGCGCCAGCCAGGCAGGCCGTGCGCAGGCCGTAGCGGCTGGCGTTGTTCAGCGACAGCAGGTTGTTGGGGCCAGGGGCCATGTTCAGGGCGAAACAGGCCGGGATGAATAACGCGAGGGTGGTCAGGTCCATGAGGGGCTCCGGTGGCTGGGGCAACGAGTTTCAAATGCCCTGCCGGCCAGCGTCAAGTCATGTATGATCGCGCGCTTCTCGAAATCTGCCAGGAGGCGACCATGCGCCAGAACAGGGTAGGCCGCGGCCATATGATGGTCTTGCTGACGGCTGGCTTCCTGTTGATTCTGGGTGCCCTGGCGATGGCCCTGCTGAACCTGCAAGACCTGCAGGCGGGCAGCGTGACCAGCATGGTCAGCAACCGTATCCGGCCAGTCCACCACGTGACCCATACGCTGCGTGACAACCCCGACGCGTTTCATGCCGCGATCCTGTTCAAGATGGTGTTCAGTGGCCTGATGCTGCTGGTTGGCATCGCGTTGGCATGGGTATCGATACGCCAGCTCAGGCGAACCCCCACCAAGCCCAACGGTGACCCGTGGTGGTTCATCTAGGCGTCTGCAGTAACTCAAGGCTGGCAAGATCAAGCAGGCTGAAGTGTCCGCTTGCCCAGCCGCCGGTATCGAGGTGCCAGACATTGCCCAGCACCTTCACCTCGCGCAGCGTGGTGTGCCCGACGATCAGCGCACGCAAGCCCTGAACCTCGCCAGTGTCGCCCTGCTGCAAGCGTCGCCGCGACCATTGGCACACCTCCTGAACATCGGCTGAAGGTTCGCCTGCCAGGTGCTCGCACAGTGTCTGCCAATGCGCGAACGGGCAGTCGGCGTGCAGCAGGCCGACCAGGCCTTCAGGGGTTTGCAGCTCCAGCGCCAGGGGCATCTGTTCGAAGGCGGCCACAAAGCGGGCCTGGGCCTGCGCATCCAGGTCAAGAAACCAGCCGCCACCACTGGCGCGGTACATCGCCTGGTCCAGCCAGTGGCCCCGCACGTGGGCAATGGCCAACGCTTCATGATTGCCTTGCACCGCGTGAAACCAGGGTTGATCGAGCCATGCCAGCGCCTGTTCGCTGTCGGGCCCACGGTCGACCAGGTCGCCCACGCTGAAAAGCCGATCGATGGCCGGATCGAACCCGACGGCATCCAGTGCCTGCTGCAGGCGCTGGAAGTGCCCATGGACATCGCCCACCGCGATATCGCGACCACGACGGTTGGCCCGTACCTGCACCCTGGCGCTCATGCTGTGCCTCCCCTCTTCTGTTGCCGATGGTGTCGCCTGCTAGAATGCACCCATTTGAACGCAATCAGCCCATCCGAGGTATCCATGGGTATCAAGAAGTCCTCCGCAGAACTCAAACGTGACCTGAAGCTGGTCGCCACCGACCTGGAGCGTACCGCCGGTGAAATCAGCAAGCTGGCCGAGCGCATCAAGGACGTCGACGTGGTGGCGGTGCTGCACCTGATGAACCGCCTGTACCGGGACTCGGACAAGCTCAAGGCCTATGCCGACGAGGTCAAGGACGGGCGCATCGTGCGCGGCAAACCCGATTGAGGCTGGGGGGGCCAACTGCCGGCGCACTGCTACACTTAATTCGCCGAAGGGAGGAATGCGCCATGTCCGACAAAGAGATCACCACCCTGCTGACCCTGATCAACCACCGTCAGGACCGCCTGGCCGTGGCCTGCAAGGAGATCGCCGACTGGATCGACCGCCAGGGCGATGTACCGGTGGCGGGCAAGATCCGCGACACCCTCAAGGCCATCGAAGCCGACGAGGTGCTGGTGAAGAAGACCCTGACCTCCCTCACCCTGGACCGACCGCTGCCGCGTTTTCGCTAGCCGCTGACAGGCAGGCGCAGTGCCCGTTCCGATGGAATTGTTGTCGCAATATCAATATGATAGCGGCCTGTCGCACGCCGTTCGTGCGACAGTGGACAATGACTCGGGAAGGATTACTCGTGAAAGATTTTGTTATCAGCGTCAACAACGTGGTGCTGTACGTGGCACTGGCCGTCATCTGGATTTCCGGCCTGTTCATGTTCAGCCAGAGCTTCCTGGCTGGCCTGGGCACATTGATTGTCGGTACGCTGACCTGGTGCATCGTTTCCGGCTTCTGGTTCGTCCAGTCGGCCACCTACGAAGAACTGCGCAAGCTCAACAACAAGCCCTGACGCCCCGGCGTAGCGCTTGACCCACTGCCCCGCGGCGTTGCCCGGGGCAGTTCTGTTTCAGGGCCCTGCTGCCCGCCCCCACCCCGCAACCTGCTGTAACGCAACCGGTCGCCCCCTCGCGACATCCGGTGGAATCCCTGCCGCCCTGGCCTGTCGGAAGCTGTGCAACGCCCTTCATACCCATGAACACTGCGAGGCAGGCAATGACCAATCAAACACTGCAAAACGAAGTACTCACCCGGCTGTACCACGCCCACCCGAACGGGTTGGGCAAGGAAGTGCTGGACAACTTCGAAGGCGAAAAGGCGGTGGCCGAGACGCTCAAGCAACTGCAGGACAAGGGGTTGATCCAGGACGGTGCGGTCACCGTTGGGGCCGACGATGAACCGTCAGTGCGTTACCCGATCAAGCTCAGTGCGGCGGGTGTGACCGCGGCCAAGGCAGCCGGCGGCTGATTGCACGGCTGATTGCAAAAAGGCCCGGCATTGCGCCGGGCCCTTGTTTGCGGCTACTCGCCAAGAAGCGGTGGCTTGCGTGGTTCTGGCCCGCCCTTGGGCGCCTTGGCCGCGCCTACCGGATCCACCTGCGGGTCATCCAGGTCTGGCGAATCGGGATCAAAGTCCAGCGTGTCCCGTTCAGAGGCGTGCTCGGATGAATGCGGTCCTTCTGGTTTGTGCTGATTACCGGTCATCAATACCTCCACGTCGTCGAATGGGGCCAGGCATCCGGGTGTCTGCCAGCGATCCCCCCAGCCCCCTGGCAGACGCCCCTGCGCTCAATCATTGGGCAGCGGCATGTCTTCGTCATCGGGCACGCCATCACCGCTGGCCGGGTCTTTCCAGTCCTCGGGACGCTCTGGCGTGAACACCGGTGGGCGTGCCAGCGGATCGACGTCTTCGGGAGCCGTCGTCGGTTGGGTGGGGTCTTGGGCTTGGGCAGTCACTTGGTCAGTCATGGAACACCTCGCCAGCAAAGGCCCGGAACATCCGGGCCCTGTCAGTTGGAGGTCAGGCCGGGGCCAGGGTGCAGCACACGCGACGAATGGTGAAGCCGGCAGGGCTACGGGTCTTCGGGCTGGTCATCGTCATCGTCGAGCAGACCCCAGGCATCATCGTCCTCGTCATCCTCATCCATACCGCCCGCCTCTGGCTCGGGGGCAATGTATTGATCGTGAAATTCGTGGTCGAGCAGGTGGTCGTGCTCGGGTTCGTGGATATCGTCGTCATCGTGCATGGAACGGGCTCGCCGGCGGTTCTGGTAAGCGCGTATTTAACCAGACTTTGAAGGGGCGCCGCGCGCCCCTTCACAGCTGAGCCCGCTCCTGCAGAACGGTGCAGGAGACGGGCTGCAACGGCTACTTGGTAGCCCAGGCGTTGAACCGCTCCTCCAGTTCGTCACCATGATCGACCCAGAACTCGACGTTCATCGACAGCGCCCCTTGAAGGTTCTGCGGCGAGGTCGGCACCCAGCTGGCCAGCGACGGGTCCAGCTTTGCCGCGGCCTGGGTGTTGGTCGGGCCGTAGGGAATCTGCTGTACATAGCGCACCTGCGCTGCCGGGTCGTTGGTGTAGGCGATCAGCCGCTTGGCCTGGTCGACATGTTTGGAGCCCTTGATGATGGCCCAGTAGTCCATGCCGTACAGGCTGCCGGGCCATACCACCGCCAACGGCGCACCGGCCTGCGCGGCACTGGCGATGCGCCCGCTGTAGGTGGAGGTCATCACCACGTCACCCGCCGTCAGCCACTGCGCCGGCTGCGCGCCAGCCTCCCACCACTGGATGTTGGGCTTGAGCTCGCTCAGCTTGGCAAAGGCGCGGTCCACGCCCTCGGGGGTGGCCAGTACTTTGTAGACGTCCTCGACCTTGACGCCGTCGGCCAGCAGTGCGAACTCCAGGTTGTACACCGCACGCTTCCTCAGGCCGCGCTTGCCCGGGTATTTGTTCACGTCCCAGAAGTCGGCCCAGGAGGTGGGCGCCTGGGCCAGTTTGTCGCGGTCATAGGCGATCGCCACGCTCCACACCAGCGCTGCCGAGCCGCACGCCTGGGCAGCGTCCGGGATCAGCTCGTCGGCATGCCCCAGCTGCTTCCAGTCGAGGGGTTCGTACATGCCTTCGTCGCACCCGCGCATCAAGTCAGGCCCTTCGATCTGCACCACATCCCAGTCCACATTGCCAGTGTCGACCATCACCTTGATGCGGGCCATTTCACCGTTGTACTCGCTCTGGATCAGCTTGCTCTTGTCCTGGGCACTGAACGGCTGGAAGAACGCCACGTCCTGGGCCTTCTGCCCGGCACCGCCATAACCCACCACGACCATCTGCGGAGCTGCCTGGGCACTGCCCAGGCCCAGGGCAAGCAGCACTGCATACAGGCCTGGTTTACGCGGGAACGCTTTCATCGATGGATCCTCCTGCGGGTACCACTCGGCCTGGCGCCGGCGTGGTCCACTTTCTTGTTTTTGTGAGGTAAGCCCCTGCACTGGGGTGACTCGACGCTAATCAAACCCAAGTAAAAAAACAAGTTGATTTTTTACTGTCGGTACACTTTCATAGAAAAATAATAACAACACCCCCGCTGGAGCCTGACCACCATGTCGACCGCCTTCGCGCACCTGTTCACCCCGTTGCAGATCCGTGGCAAGCGCCTCAAGAACCGCATCATGTCCAGCGGCCACGACACCTCGATGCCCACCGACAACCTGGTCAACGAACAGCTGATCGCCTATCACCAGGCCCGGGCCGAAGGTGGTGTGGGGCTGATCGTGCTGCAGGTGGCCGGCGTACACGACAGCGCCCGCTACACCTCCCACGTGCTGATGGCCACCGATGACGCCTGCATCGAGGGGTATCGCCGGCTGGCCGAGACCTGCCATGCCCACGGCACCGTGGTGCTGTCGCAGATTTTTCACCCGGGCCGCGAGATCATGGAGTCCAGCGACGGCTTGCTGGCGGTGGCCTACTCGGCCTCGGCGGTGCCCAACGAACGGTTCCGGGTGATGCCGCGCGAGCTTGACCAAGGCATGATCGACGAGATCGTGGCCGGCTATGCCGCGGCGGCGCGGCGCCTGCATCAGGCGGGCGTGGACGGCGTGGAGGTGGTGGCCAGCCACGGCTACCTGCCCGCCCAGTTCATCAACCCACGGGTCAACCGGCGTAGCGACGGCTACAACGGCGACCTTGAACATCGTTTGCGCTTTGTGCGCGAGGTCATCGCCGCGGTGCGTGCCAGCACCGACGAACACTTCATCATCGGCCTGCGCATCAGCGCCGATGAACGCGACGCCGAGGGCCTGAGCGAAGATGAATCGCTCGGCGCGGTGAAGGCCCTGCAGGGGCAACTGGACTATGTGCATATCGTGGCCGGCACCTCGGCGTCCCTGGGCGGCGCGGTGCATATCGTGCCGCCGATGGCCATCGAGGCCGCCTACCTGGCCCGCGAGGCGGGCACCTTCAAGGCCAGCCTGGACATTCCGCTGTTCGTTACCGGGCGCATCAACCAGCCCCAGGAGGCCGAGCTGATACTTGCCCGCGGCCAGGCCGACGTGTGTGGCATGACCCGCGCGCTGATCTGCGACCCGCAGATGCCGAACAAGACCGACAGCGGCCGGGCCGAAGACGTGCGTGCCTGCATCGCCTGCAACCAGGCCTGTATCGGGCACTTCCACAAGGGCCTGCCGATTTCGTGCATCCAGCATCCGGAGACCGGGCGCGAGCGGCAGTTCGGCCAACTGCAGCCTGCCACGCTGCGCAAGAAGGTGATGGTGGTGGGCGGCGGCCCGGCCGGCATGAAGGCTGCCGCGGTAGCGGCGGCCCGTGGTCATCAGGTCACCCTGTATGAGGCGGCCGCCCAACTGGGTGGCCAGGTGCTGCTGGCGCAACTGCTGCCACGGCGCAGCGAATTCGGCGGTGCCAGCACCAACCTGCAACGCGAGATGCAGTTGGCCGGCGTGGAGGTGGTGCGCAATACCCGGGTCGACCGCGCGCTGGTCGCGCGCGAGCAGCCGGATGCCGTGATCGTCGCCACCGGTGCCGCGCCCTACTGGCCGGCGTTCGAGCGCGGCGGCGAGTTGCAGGTGGTCGACGCCTGGCAGGTGCTGCGCGAGCAGGTACAGGTCGGTCGCTCGGTGATGGTGATGGACTGGCGCTGCGACTGGATCGGGCCGGGCATCGCCGAACGCCTGACCCGCGCCGGGCATCAGGTACAACTGGCGGTCAACGGTACCCACTGCGGCGAGAGCCTGCCGTTGTATGTGCGTGACCAGATGGCCGGCGAGCTGCACAAGCTGGGCATCCCGATCACGCCCTATGCGCGGCTGTATGGCTGCGACGACAGCAGTGTCTACCTGCAGCACACCGCCAGCGGCGAGGCGATGATCTTCGAAGGCATCGACACCCTGGTGCTGTGCCACGGCCATCACCCGGTCGACACCCTGGCCGGCGAGATCCAGGACCTGGCCGCAGTACACCGCATTGGCGATTGCCTGGCGGCGCGTACCGCCGAGGAAGCCATCTATGAGGGCCTTAAAGTCGCCGCGAGCCTGTGAGGCTGTTTATACTCCGGGCCTTTGCAGGGCTGATCGGATAACGCCATGAGCAACAACAGCAAGCTGCCGCCCACCGCCGAGGACGGCAGCGCCGCGCCGCACTTTCTGGGCACGCGCATTCGCGGGCTTCGCAAGCGTCGCGGCATGACCCTGACCGAGCTTGCGCAACAGAGCGAGCTGACCGCCGGCTATATCAGCCAGCTGGAACGCAACCTGTCGTACCCTTCGATACCGGCACTGTTCAACATCGCCCGCAGCCTGGGCGTGACCATCCAGTGGTTCTTCGCCAGCGAGGCAGTCACCGCCCCCGAGGACAGCGGCTACGTGGTGCGCCGGCAGAGCCGACTGAGCGTGCATTACGAAGACGGCATCGTCGACCAGTTGCTCACCCCGCAACCCAACCGCGAACTGGAGATGCTGCATTCGCGTTTTCCGCCGGGTACCTACAGCCAGCAGAGCTACAGCCATGAGGGCGAAGAAGCCGGGTACGTGCTGTCCGGCCGCTTCGAACTGTGGGTGGGGGATCGCCATTTCGAACTCGGCGAAGGCGACAGCTTCAGCTTCTCCAGCCAGGAGCCGCACAAGTACGGCAACCCGGGTGAAGTGGATGCGGTGGTGATCTGGGTGATCACCCCGCCCACCTTCTGAGCCCTGCGCCCCAAGCCTCGGCTGACTGGGGCGCACGTTCGCTCAAGCTAGTTGTTGGGGGGTTGCCGAGGCGCCGGCTCCGCAGGGGGCGTGTCGGGCTTTTGCATCTGCAGGGAAGACTTGCTGCGATCGGTATCCTTGTCGACATGCTCGGGCTCGTTGAAGCACCCTTGCAGCATCGACAGGCTGGCGACCAGCAACGCCAACGCGGTCAGTTTCATGACGCTAACCTCCAGGCACTGCCGGCATTGGCAACGCCCCTCAGTGGAAGATAAAGGCATTGGCTTCCTTCACCAGCTCGCGCCACTCGCGACTGCTGATGATGCCCGCCACCTCGAGTGCATCGGCGGCCATCAACGCCTTGTCGTAACGCTGCTCGGCGTCCAGTGACGCATGCTCGTGGACCAACGCCTGTCGCCAGTTCTGCAACGCCTGCCTTTTGTCCGTGTCGTTCATCGTCACCTCTCCTCTACGACTGGAACGGTGCGTACTGCATTGCCAATGGCCAGCGCCTGCGCACTGGCCAGCGGGCATTGACTCAGGGTTGGGCTGCATCACCGCCGTGTGCGCTGGCAAGTGCCCTGGCCTTGGTCAGATGCTCTTTCAGCGTGGGCAGGGTTTTCTCGGCGAACGCCTTGAGCTCGGCATCGGTGCCGTCCTTCACATAGTTCTCGAACAGCTCGATGGTGGCCTCGTGCGCCTTGACCTGGTTGTTGGCATAGGCCTGGTCGAACGACTTGGCGCTACGCAGCTCCAGAATCATCGCCTTGGCCTTGTCCATCAGCATGGCATCATCCGAGACTTCCAGCTTTTTGCTGGCAGCGATGGCCTTGAGCTTCTCGTTGGCGGCGGTATGGTCCTTGACCATCATGTCGGCAAAGGCTTTCACGTCGCTGGCGCTGCCCTTCTCCTGGGCCAGCTTGCCGGCTTCCACTTCGGCGATGCCTTTGGCCGAGGCGTCTTCCACGAAATCGTCGGCGTCCTGGGCCGCGTGTACCGCGCCTGCCAGGGTAAACGCCAGCGCAAAAGCGCTGCTTCGCAACAGGGTATTCATCATGAAATCCTCGTTCTGTTTTTCGGGAACTGCGTTTGAGGTACCGCTGTTCATGTGAGCGCGTGGCGGCGTGGGTGGTTCATCTTTTTTGCCTGGCCTGTTTGCGGTCGTCGATACACGGGCAAAAAAATTGAATTAGCCCGACACCCGCCCGGTCCAGACCTATGAACGCAGTAAATCTGACGAGGTAACAGCAATGACTATCGAAGCAGAGACACTCGTACAACTGACCGACGCCCTGCGCAAACGCGGCCTGACCCGCGTCTCGGACATCACCTTCATGCGCGCGCCCTACCGGCACAATCACCGCTGGAACTGCACGGTGAAATAGCAATCATTCAGACCAATCCCGTAATTTTCACAAGCCTTTCACATTCGAAGGCTTATGGTTGACCCAGCTCCTAGTAGAAACCTTTAAGCCCGCTCCCCCCCATCGCGGGCTTTTCTTTGTCTGGGATTTGGGTTGTCACAGGCAGGCTGATGACCGAGCCGCCTTTTGTTCAACGCACACAAAAGCGCTCGACCTCATGATTGCCGAGGCGAGCGCTGTTGCGTCCTGAGTGTAGATGTCAGGGATCAAGTCGCTGGTGCAATTCAAATCCCCTCGAATTTGAACGGTGCGGACTCTTCGAAGCGGGCGGACACTTCGCCGGCATACACGTTTGCCTGGTTCGGCCCCAGATCCAGCTTTTTCACCTTGCCGGTTTTCTGGCTGAGGTCCAGCTTCTTCAGGTCAACCCAGAACGTATTGGGCGTGACTGCGGACTCGAAAAAATACTGCTTGTGTTTATGGTCCGCCACGGTGCGCCAGCGCGTGGATGAGATATTGGGCTGATCTGGCGTTGTAATGCCGTACGGCACCGAGACGTTGCGAATCACACTGAACACACTGGCCAGTGACAGCCGCGCATCCTCATGCTTGGGCACGGCATTTACGTAGAAGG
Source organism: Pseudomonas sp. UBA7500 (assembly GCF_002478435.1). NCBI lineage: Bacteria > Pseudomonadati > Pseudomonadota > Gammaproteobacteria > Pseudomonadales > Pseudomonadaceae > Pseudomonas > Pseudomonas sp. UBA7500. The sequence continues at coordinate 315,759 of NZ_DLNW01000047.1, forward strand.
ACGCACGCGCAAAGCGATCAGGCGAGCGGTTGGTGCCAGGCAACATCTGTGTTCCGTCAATGCCTTGCCAGTAAGCATACATTTCCAACTGCTCGTCGAACTTCGGCGAGTTCGTCATCACTTGATATTTTCTGTCGTGGTGAATGACTTGCTTGCCATCGATATATTCAACGATTGCGCTATCGCCCGACGCATCGGACATTGAAAGGTGCAGCGTTGCCAGGCGGGTTTCCTTCGGAACCTTGGATGTCACCACATGAAACGGTTCGGCCTTGAGCGCCTCGACCGCTTCAGCCACGGTCTTGAAGTTATCCAATACGTACTGAGCCCATGCCGAGATACTGAGCCCTGGCTTGCCCTGTTCGAGTGCTGGATATTCTGATTCCACCAGCCACAGCAGGTTTGCAGACAACCCGGCTTCGTTGATGCCGTCGGTGGTGGAAATATCGTAGCCGGACGCAATGACACTGCCGTACTTCGACGTCCAGGTAACCGAATTGGGGCCTGCCTCACCGTGGCGCTTCATGCCCTGGGGGAACACCCATAGGTTGGTTTCCACATCCTTCGCCCAGTCCATTGAGCGTGCCGTTATGATCTGTTGGTTATCTCCAAGAAAAACCAGCCGCGTGCACGCGTGCACCACGGGTATCGATGAACAGAAACCGGCCAGGGCCAGTGCAATTCCTTTTGCTGCGGGTGAAAGTTTCATTCCTTTGATTTCCTTGACCAAACTGATTATCAACACGCGCGAGCCCAGGCCTTCAAGCGAACGTGCAAGCACCTGGCTCGGTAATGACAAATAGTGTTTGATCGTCAATGACGACAAACATCAGCCAATAAAGCACGGACATATCAGAAATCAAGATTTGAGGGGACAAACAGCGTTCGCTTACAAGTACCGCAGCCTTGGCTTACCCCACTTGGGTCGATTCGGTCTTTTTCCATTTTGTGGTTGCACGGGCTAGCGCAGCGATTGCACATGTTTTCGCCAGCGTCGACACTGCTGCCCGGGGCCGCACGCCAAAGATGGAAGCCGACGCTTGCCTCGCAACCGGATTGAAAGGAATCAAGAGCATGAATGATCGAAAGCCAGTCACCCTGGCTCAGCTTGAAGCTGAAACCGAAACGTTCTTTGGCATGCACTGGAACACCGACGTGCTCGGCATTCAACCGCCTGCCTGGCATGCCTGGCGGGAGTTCAAGGGGTCTGCACCGAACTATCAGTTGGGGGGCTGTTATGCGCTGTTTGCCGGGGACGATCTTGAGTACATCGGCCTGGGCGCCAGCCGAGGGGGTGGATTGTATTGTGATCATGGGATATCACGCCGGCTGAGCTCACATGTGTACCGCCTGGACAAGGAGCGCGGCCCGGGCTGGTTGAAGCTGCGCCCACGTTGGGAGTCCATAACCTCAATACACACCATAGGCTTCGAGGCGCGGCACAGCCACTTGGCTTCAGCGCTTGAGGCCTATCTGATTCGTGCATTTGAAGGTCGATCGCGCAATGCTCGTCGCTAATGGTTCATGCGAACGCCAGAGCAAGTGGGTCGAGATATGGCCTCTACCTGCCCGGATGGATCGGCTCCTCCTTGGATTTGGGGCGCTGCACAAGCTGTCGACTGTCATTGGCCGGCATCTACACTCACCTCTTGATACTCCGCAGGATAAGCGTTTGATCTCCACCGCTAACATCACCATGCGCTAAGGCATGGGGGTTGGCGGGGGTTGCAGCGTAGTGTTTGCAGGGCCAAATCCCCCACTGTCTATCTCAGAAACGCACCTCTTGGGCCGGAAACTGGTCCGTGAGCCTTACGAGTACCTAATGCCGGTTCGGCATACCAGCAAGGCATTTCCTCCTATGGCCACATTACTCATCCAGGATGGGCATCGCTCGCCATCACCATGGCCAATGATGGGTTTGGGGGCAACCACTCCGCTAGCTTGATTAGCAAGAGCTGACGGTGTACACCATCCTCCATGTATCAATTTTGTACTGAGCCGCTCAGCCCGCTTGGTTACCTAGCTACCCATTTTTTCAGATCTACTCCCTCTCGTTGTCTCATTCGAGTACTATTCTTGCTTTCCAAATATGACATGGACTGCCAACGCTCATGCCTAGAACCTCCGCCACACCATCTGATCTAGCTAAGTCTATTTGCTTCTTCAATAACAAGGGGGGGGTAGGTAAAACTACTCTGGTCGCAAACCTTGCCGCGGAACTGACTCTTAATCACGGGAAGAAAGTCCTCGTCATTGATGCAGATCCCCAATGTAACTTGACTCAATACGTCCTGCCCGACGAAGATTTCCTGAGAATTTATACCAGCAAAGATCCACACACCATTTACAGTGTAATTCATCCACTTTCGACCGGTAGAGGATACACCACTGATTTACCGATCAGCAAAACTAAGAATTTTGGATTTGATGTAATCATTGGCGACCCCCGACTAGCTCTAAAAGAAGATTTGCTCGCGCAAGATTGGCGAGAGGCAAAAGCAGGTGGCATTCGAGGCCTGAGAACGACGCTTGTATTTTACAATGTAATCGAACAAGCCAAGAATTACGATTATATTTTCTTTGACATGGGACCATCTCTCGGAGCGATAAACAGAGCGATATTGTTAGCTGTCGATTTCTTCTTGGTGCCGATGGCAATTGACATTTTCTCCAGCTGGGCGCTCACAAATATAGGTGAGGCCGTTAAAGTATGGGAAAAAGATCTTGAGTTTGGCATGCGCAACTCGGAAGACCCAAGCGAGTTGCCTTCTGTCACCATGAAGAAACTCCGCTTCTTGGGATATGTCACACAACAGCACAAAGAACGGAAAGAAAACGAAGCTACAAGGATAGTTGAAGCCTACAATAATATAAGTAAAAAGCTACCTGAAATCGTCGCCAAGAACCTTAGCAATTTCTACCCCAAGACGCTTAATCCGCATATTGGTGAAATCAAACACCTTGCGAGCCTTGCTCCAAAATCCCAGACATTGCATCAACCGATGATTAACGTTACAGCCGTCGGTAGCTATTCATCCATGCGGAAACAAGCTCGTGAAATCTACAGCGGTCTAGCTGCGCGATTCATAGAAAACGTAGAAATCCTTGACAAGGAAGCTAAGGAGCGGTCCTGAGTGCCTACCATCAACCCAGACCTGATCAATGACTTAGCCCAGCGGCGCACTGCGATCTTCGTGGGCGCAGGGGTATCCGCGGGCGCCACTACTGTCGCTGGTGAACGGATGAAGGCATGGCCTGACTTCCTAGCCGAAGCAGCAAAGTCATTAGAAGACAGAAAACTAAAAACGCATGCGCTCGCCCTAATCAAAAGCCAAGATTACCTTATGGCTTGCGAGATGATTAGTCGTGGACTTGGAGTTGAGCCCTGGAGAAAAACCCTTACTGCTGAGTACAATCAACGAGGAACCCCAAGCGACCTTCACAAGCTATTAATGAAACTCAATCAACGACTGGTTATCACTACAAATTTTGATCTTTATTTAGAAACAGCTTGGAATGAAGTAAACGCCAAGGAGACTCATTATCCTAATATTGTGAGAGCAATCTCTGAAGATAGCTTCCAAGCGTTTCGAGATTCTGATAATTACATATTCAAAATACACGGCTCTATTGACCAGATAGACACCGTGATTTTCACCAAAAAAGACTATACCGAAAAAGCCTATGGCAACTGGGCATATGCAAAGTTTATTGAAACGATCCTCCTTACTCACACCGTAATATTTATCGGCTTCTCTCTCAATGATCCGGCAATCGCCCAAGTCATCGAGAGCTACGCGCACAATATTCCCAATGCAAGGCCGCACTACATTTTCCTATCAGGAAAACAAACAGATAAGTTCATCGAAATCAACAAAGAGCTTCGAAGAATATTTATCATCCCATATGACCCGAAAAATGGGCACGCCGAACTTACCGAGATATTTACAAAAATTCTTCAGTTAGTTGATGCGAGGCGAAGGGAGATAGGTACTGCCATTATCAAGTCACTAGATACTAACTAGAAGCTTTAACCTCCAGCACTCGTTGACTTGAAGTGCTGCGAAGCTACCACCAAGAATGTATCTCGAAAATATTCCCTTAAGAGGTGAGGCCTTAAAACCTCACCTCTGTGATTTTAAAAAACCCGTTTTTTTCCATGCTGATGCTCACCAGAATTGTGACAAAGGGATCGAGCCATTTTTCCCAGTCGCAGGACCCGTGGCCGAGCGCGGTTGCTTATAGCAGACTATTTGCAATCAACTCGCCACAATTGATCTAGGCGAGTCGTGAAACTCTGACTCATCATTTCGCGCCGCATTCCCCAGGCCGGGCTCGAGGGCACACTTGCTGCTCGCAGTGTGCCCCTGCCCCACCGGCCATTAATTTGATCCAGCACCGTCATTACTTGAGTAGTCTCAGCCGGCTGGGCAGCAGCGAAGAGATCATCGGTATATTCGCCCCGCTGACATAGCCCCATCAGCAATACCTCGGCTTTACTGTACTTAAAGCCAGGGCGAAACACGCGCTCGAGTGCGCCGACCGCCACCTTCGTAAGCAACCGCACATCATCCGTAGGGTACGGCAAATCAACGATAACCCCATTCGCGTACTTGGCTTCATCGGGATTGAACATGCCAGTGCGAATGCTGACGCGCACCTTGTTGCACACTGAACCCTGGGCGCGCAGCTTCTCCGAGGCACGCATCATGTAGGTGGCCACCGCTTCCTTGATCGGCGGCAGCTCCTGCAGGCGCTTGCCGAACATCCGGCTGCAGCAGATCTCCTGCTTCGGGGGATCTGGCTCATCCAGCTCCAGGCAAGGGGTCCCGGCCAGCTCGCGGGCAGTCTTCTCGACCACCACACTGAACTTCTTGCGTAGCATCCATGGATCGGCCTTGGCCAGATCCATCGCGGTCTTGATACCCATCCCTTCGAAATGAGCATTCATCCGCCGGCCAACGCCCCACACCTCGCTTACTGCCGTGTTCCTGAGCACCCAGTCGCGCTTGAATGGGTCGCAGATGTTGACCACGCCACCGGTCTGCACCTGCAGACGCTTGGCCGTGTGGTTGGCCAGCTTGGCCAGGGTCTTGGTGCCAGCGATGCCAACGCCGACCGGGATGCCGGTGCAGCGCAACACCTGGGCGCGGATACGCCGGCCGAGCTGGTCCAGGTCAGCCATGCCCGTCAGATCGGCGAAGGCTTCGTCGATGCTGTACACCTCGACCGCCGGCACCATTGACTCAATCAGCGTCATGACCCGCTCGCTCATGTCGCCATACAGCGCGTAGTTGGACGAGAACGCCACGATGCCGTGCTGCTTGAGCTTGTGCTTGATCTGGAAATACGGCTCGCCCATCTTCACGAACGGCTTGGCATCGTAGCTGCGCGCAATGACGCAGCCATCCGAGTATCTGAATGACCCTAACAGTTAGTTGAGTGTAAGATATTGATTTATAAGCAAATTAACTCCCTAACATTTTTTTGATTATTTTCCTTCGTTCCTGATGGCGATACTCCTCGACTAAGCCTATTTCAGACGTGGCTTCGCAAAGCAGGGCGGCGGATCGCAATCGACGATAGCTTCACTGTATACTTTTGGCTCCGCATACCCCTTGAGCTACAGGAACACCAGCATGACTGTACTCCAAACGCTCTACTGGCAGCCTACGCCGCCTTAGCGCTACGCCCCCTCGCAACAACCTCGCCTCCGCCAGTTTCGCTGGCGGCTGCGTACTGCTGTATGCCCGGTTCTTACACCCAAAGCGCACAGCAAAATAATCCTCACAATTTGAATTCGTATCGACGCGCTCGCCATTTTCCTGGCATGCGTGCGGTGCATTGCTTTGGATATTCTGATGCTACAAACACTCAAACAAACGTGGTTTTCCAACGTCCGTGGCGACGTGCTCGCGGGGATCGTCGTCGCACTTGCGCTGATCCCTGAAGCCATCGCTTTCTCTATCATTGCGGGCGTCGACCCCAAAGTTGGTCTCTACGCCTCATTCTGTATCGCCGTGGTGATCGCCTTTGTCGGTGGCCGCCCAGGCATGATTTCAGCCGCGACAGGGGCCATGGCACTGCTGATGGTGACCCTGGTCAAGAACCATGGTCTTGAATATCTGCTGGCCGCCACGCTGCTGTGTGGCGTGTTGCAAATTGGTGCTGGCTACCTGAAGCTCGGCTCGCTGATGCGCTTCGTTTCGCGCTCGGTGGTGACCGGCTTCGTCAATGCACTGGCGATCCTGATTTTCATGGCTCAGCTGCCCGAGCTGACCAATGTCACCTGGCACGTCTACGCCATGACAGCCGCAGGCCTCGGCATCATCTACCTATTTCCCTATATCCCCAGGATCGGCAAGCTCATCCCATCGCCACTGGTGTGCATCATCGTGCTGACCGCAGTCGCCATGTCGGTTGGGCTGGATATCCGCACGGTCGGTGATATGGGGGAACTGCCGGATACGCTGCCAATCTTTCTCTGGCCTGACGTGCCGCTGACGTTCGAGACGTTGGCCATCATCTTCCCTTACTCGGCAGCGCTGGCCGTGGTCGGTCTGCTGGAGTCGATGATGACCGCGACTATTGTCGACGACCTGACCGACACCCCCAGCGACAAGAACCGCGAGTGCAAGGGCCAGGGCGTGGCCAACATTGCTTCGGGTCTGATCGGCGGTATGGCCGGCTGCGCGATGATTGGTCAGTCGATCATCAACGTGAAATCCGGCGGTCGTTCTCGTCTGTCCTCCCTGGCCGCAGGTGTATTCCTGCTGCTGATGGTGGTGTTCCTCGGCGACTGGCTGAAGCAGATCCCGATGGCTGCGCTGGTGGCAGTGATGATCATGGTGTCCATCGGCACCTTCAGTTGGGATTCGCTGCGCAACCTGAAGAAGCACCCGTTGTCGACCAACATTGTCATGGTCGTCACCGTTGTGGTCGTGGTGGCCACCCACAACCTTGCCTTCGGCGTGTTGGCCGGCGTGCTGCTGGCCGCGATGTTCTTCGCCAACAAGGTTGGCCATTACATGGCGATCAGTTCTTCGCTGGACGAATCCGGCGAGCATCGTAGCTATAACGTCACTGGCCAGGTGTTCTTCAGCTCGGCAGACAAGTTCGTCGCGGCCTTCGACTTCAAAGAAGCCCTGAACAAGGTAACCATCGACCTGAATCGCGCCCACTTCTGGGATATCACCGCAGTTGCTGCCCTGGACAAGGTGGTTATCAAGTTCCGCCGCGAAGGCACCGAAGTTGAAGTGTTAGGTCTCAACGAAGCGAGCGCCACTATCGTGGATCGATTCGGAGTTCACGATAAACCCGACGCCATTGATCAACTCATGGGCCACTGAGAAGGAGAACAACGATGACCCAAGTAATTGCCTGTATCGACGGTTCCACCTCGGCTCCAGCTGTGTGCGACTACGCAGCCTGGGCCAGTCTGAGCCTGGAAGCCCCGCTGACCTTCTTGCATGTGCTGGATCAGCGCCAGTACCCAGTTGCGGCCGACTTGAGTGGCAATATCGGCCTTGGCAGCCGCGAGCATCTGCTCGATGAGCTTGCTTCCCTGGATGAACAGCGCGGTAAGTTGGCCCTGGAGCAGGGGCGGATCATGTTAACGGCCGCGAAAGAGCGGGCCATGACGGATGGTGTGACCGCGCCGGAGTCCAAGCAACGTCATGGCGATCTGCTGGAAAACCTGCAAGAGCTGGAAAGCGAAACGCGCCTATTGGTCATCGGTCGCCAAGGCGAGTCTAGCGGCGGTCTGAGTCAGCATGTCGGAAGCCAGCTGGAGAGCGTGATTCGTATCATGCACCGGCCAATCCTGGTCACCCCGGCCAACTTCCAAAAGCCCGAGAGCGCGATGCTGGCCTTCGATGGCAGCGCTACTACCCGCAAGGGTGTGGAGATGCTGGCGGCCAGCCCCCTGCTGAAGGGGCTGCCGATCCACCTGGTGATGGTTGGGCCAGTGAACGACGAATCGTCCGCGCAGCTGGACTGGGCGCAGAAAGTGCTGCTCAACGTCGGATTCACTGTTCGCGCCGAGACCCTGAACGGCGAGATAGAGCCTACCTTGCACGCCTATCAGAAAGAGCACGGCATCGACCTGCTGGTGATGGGGGCCTACGGTCATTCGCGCATCCGTCAGTTTCTGGTCGGCAGCACCACGACCAGCATGCTGCGCACCACCACTGGCCCACTGTTGCTGCTGCGCTAACGGCCATGGACGACGCCCTCGATCTTGCCCATTTCAAGACCCTACTGGAACAGCGGGCTGCCGAGCTGGATCGGTTGCTGGAAGACGCTGAGTCTCGCTCGCAATCGGTGGAGTTGGATCAAAGCAAGGTAGGGCGTCTGTCGAGGATGGACGCACTCCAGCAGCAAGCGATGAACGATGCCATCCGCAGTCGGGCGCAGCATGAACGCGTCCGCCTCCAGCTGGCCCTCAAGCGTTGGCACGAGGGCGAGTATGGCTGGTGTAACCAATGCGGCGAGTTGATCGCCTCGGGCCGCCTGGAATTCGATCCGGCCACGCCGTTGTGCATCACCTGTGCGAGCCGCGCCGAGTCGGATTGAAACCATGACAGCTCGTGACGTCAGTCCCAATTAACGAGGCTTCTAATGTATTTGATGGCTAAAAACTGGTTGGGCCGAACACAGAAAACAAGTGCCTGGATGTGGGCACTGCTGTGCTTTGTATTGCTTACCGTATTCCAAGTCCGCACCCATCACCTTGATGATCGGTTGTACTTCTGGATCAAGACCCACTGGCACACCGACGATTGGCAGGAGCGCTCTGTGTGGCTGCCTGACTATCGGGTTGAGCTCGATGCTAAGCCGGTTCCCGGTGTGGACAACAACCTTTCGGGCCTGACCTTCGACCCTGACCTGAACCTGCTATGGGCGGTTACCAACGGCCCAAACGAACTATTGGCCCTCAGTCGTGACGGTGACGTGGAAAGGCGCTATAGCCTGGACGGTTTCCACGATGTGGAGGCGGTGTCCTATGCCGGCAACGGCCAACTGGTAATCGCCGAGGAGCGCCGGCAGAGCCTTGTTATCGTGGATGTCCCCCTCGCCGAAGGCAGTAAGCTTTCTCCCGGTCGCTCATTGAGCCGAGACCAGTATCCAGCTCTGACCTTGGCACTTGGCAAGGCGGACAACAAAGGCCTTGAAGGGCTCGCCTACGACCTGAAAGGTGATCGCTTGTTTGTGACCAAGGAGCGTGACCCTCGCCAATTGCTGGAAGTGGGCGGCCTTCGTGCCAGCCTGGCAGGAGGTTTTTCCCTGCACGTGCGCGACCTGTCCAACTTGGTAAAGGACAAGGTATTTGCCACTGACTTGTCTTCGGTCGTCTTCGATCAACAGAGTGGCCACCTGATATTGCTCAGCGACGAGTCGAAACTGCTGATTGAAATCACCGATGAGGGCAAGGTGGTGAGTTTCCGCTCCTTGGCGAGGGGGTTTGCTGGTTTGCTGAAAGGCATACCCCAAGCCGAAGGCGTAACCATCGACGATGAAGGGTATTTGTACGTGGTCAGCGAGCCGAACTTGTTCTATCGCTTTACCCGCGAGACAGACTGACCAGTCAACAAGCTACAGTCAGGCGTGGCCGGGACGCTTGAACTGTTAGCGTGCGATTTTTACGAATTCTGCGGGTTCCCCATCAGGGCCTAGTTGGCCCTGGTTTCAGAGGGAGTGCGGTGACCTTACCGTTGGCAACCGCCTTCAGCTGAATCATCTCGAATATTAGTCGCTGGTTAACCGAAGCCAGCCGAGCTACCTCCGCTAAAAGCTGATCATTCTCTGCACGGAGCACCCTGTTCTTTTCTTTCTCGCTCATCAACGCTTGATGCTTAGAGTCTCGCTGGGCTCGCACCGACTTGCCAACGATGTTGCGAATCCTTTCCGCTATGCTTGGGTAAGTGTTATGGATGAGTCCCGGAGTCACACCTGCGGCACGGGCAACGGATGTGATGGAAAGCTTTCCGTCACCAGCAATGAGATCGTCGACGACCTTGTTGAGCGCGGCGAGTGTCTTCGACCTGGAGCGAATAGGAGAGTCAGGGCCCACCGCCTGTCTAGTCATTTGCCGCCTCCTCCATTTCCTCAACTGGAGAAAGGCCAAGGCTGGTAATTACATCTAGTGCAACCTGCAAGTCGCGTTCTGCGCGCTGCCTAACAGCCGGGCCTGCATCCTCAATTTTTATCAGCTCTCGCTGTTGAATGTAGATGTCCTGCCAAGTGCTGGCGAAGACTTCATCGATCACCGAATTTTTGCACCCTGGACACCGTGTGGCTTCGTATAGACCAGCACCTCCGCAGCCCCGCTCTGTGGCGATGCACCAGCCGTGTCCAGTCGCACGAATGTTGGCATGTGGGGCGGTCTGGGCAAGCAAAGCAGCTCTATCCTTGATTGGAATTGCCCGCAATTCCACAATCTTTTCGCCAGCGCCCCCTGCCAGTGGCTGATCATCGAGCCATGATTCGATCAGGTCAATTTTAAACTCTGTCATCTGCTGGAAGATCTCATCAAAGAGAGTCAGGTCTTGCTGCGGATTGGATGCATAGAGTTGGGTCATACTCATGCTGCTGTGTTTGAACTGCCATTTGAGGTAGATCAATGAAGTGCGGCCCATACGGGATTCTACAAAGCATCTTGCATATGTTCGCCTGCATTGATGCGTCCTCAACGGCCAATCGCTTCCAGCGGCTTTAGCTATACGGTCAAACGCAGCATTGGATGCTTGCCCGCTGAGAGCCTCAACATGATGGCTTTCCTGAACTTTCCCTCCTTGTGTGTTTCGTCCCAAAAATAGTTTATTCGCGTCTTTTCGGGCTTTTTCGAGCCTAAGGAGATGTTCAGTTGAATACGAAAAATCCCGATTGCTTGCAAGCTGTCTAATCTCTTCATCCAGCTCTTTTCTGATGGGTGCTGAATATTTTGCCAAAAGACTTAAAGCTTCAATCGTTAGTTCTGGCACAAGATATTCGACTTGGCCTTTACCTGTCTTGTGCTCGACTGTGGTCACCCAGCAAAAATTAATTCCATTTCTTAACTCTTTGCGCCAAGCGCCAACCTCAATTCCAATTGCCTCGTCATTGCGCATGCCGCTAGTGATTGAAACTATATACAGAACAGCATCTCTGCAACGAATTGCCATCCGTTCATCACTAGGATGATATCCAATACCATTGACTGCCAATTCGGCCTTCATCTCCCGGACAATGCTTTCGCAATAGTTGAAAATCCTAGATTGTTCATCATGAGGAATGATATCTGTTCGCCCGACGTTTTTAGTGGCAGCACCCAACCCTTTTACATTCGCGACCCCACAAATCCGCCACAATGTCGAATTACCCCAAGGATAACTCTGAATGGGAAACATCGTGTCGACAGAAAACACCCAAAGAAAATCAATAACCCGTAATCGCCCATACAGCGGGAGAGGCCTTAACTTCAATTCATATTTGCAATGATGAACGTAATTGCTGACATGGATCGGACGGACATCTGCAAAGCTTGAAACTCCTAGATTGTTTAACCAGCGAACAAAAGGCATCACGCTGACGACGGCGAAAGTAGTAATGCCCCGTGCGATAGGAGGTTTGGATCTAGGCATTCCTCTTTTAAACCAAGCATAAGCAACAGCTTTGCAGTCATCAATAAGCGCCCGAGGCATGCCCATATCCCAGTTGATGAATTTATAAGAATGAGCAATATTGGCCTGATCAAAAAACGGGCGAAGATCCCACTGTGCATCGCCAAACCTGCTAAGAACGAAGGTTTCTCCATCTTCATTAACGATAGCGCTGATCACGATTGCATCCCGCTCTGCGGGACTTAGACCATTCGCTGAAACTGGCTGTGCGATGAGGACATCATATGCCTTTAACACCGCATTCGTGGTTCTTATGCTCAAATTTCGCCGCCCAATTTTTTCTTCATGAACTCGATTTTTTTAGCCCAGAACAAGTGCGGAGATGACTCAGCCTGAGCCCTTGCTTGCGAAACCAATGCAAGATCAAACTTCTGGGTGAAATCATCTATCAATCGAATATAGTCAAACTGACGCTTGCGCCATGCGCCCCACTCGTCCGTGAGAAAGTATTCGACTTCTGCATACAAGAATTGTTGGTAGCTGAACAGCCGGTATAAGTCCTCCAAGGTGCCTACAATTGCATAGCTAGGGCAACCGAGGCAGTGGATGAATTCAGAACAATGATTGACGCCATCCTTTGGTGCCAGACTACCGTAAAGGCTATCTTTGCAGCCGCCTGGTGGGGTTGGTATAACGTTTATGCCACGTAGTTTGTCCGGAAAAGCCTCCCCAACAAATGTCGCCCCGTCGACCTTGATCTCATCGTTGATTTTCAAATAGTGATTATCGGCGACACCAGGGGTATGACCCATAACGGAGGAAACTTCTATAATGTCGCCACCGCTCAGTTTCCACAAACGGCTTTCCATAGTCTTTCGCAGCCGACTAAGCGTGACATTTAGCCGATTGCCTTGATCATCCTGAAGCGCATGACGCTCACAAATGCTTTTTGCCGTGACATATAAAGCACCGGGTGTAAGGGTAACGATGTCGTTCGAGCGGCCAGGCTGGCCCGAGCGATATAACCACACACATGAAGATATTTCATCAGGTGCCAGTGCTACGAGTGGCTTAGAAATCTCCAGCGCCTTATTGAGGACTGCCACCCCATCCAGGGGAATAGCACTGTACTCATCTAGCAGATTAGTCTGACGGATTGTTTTGCTCTGTGCGCCTTTACCTCGACGTTTGACGGTAGTAATCAACCTGAGATTAGGAATAAATGGGTGAGGCTGTAGGGCATCCCTTTTCATCTCCAAGAGCGGCGTAGTATTGATTCCAGACCTTGCCGCAGTAATTAGTAGCAATACAGCCATCGCCTCCGCGCCATTTCCAAGGAATGTACCCTTATGGATGGCAATAAGATCTGACTTCAAAGCGCCAATCAGCCTTTGCATTTCACCCAAGGTGAGCGGATCTGCATCTTTAGTGCTCTGCGAATTATTAGGAAATGGATTGAGGGGCAAAAGATCGTCAAGATTAACTTCAATAAATCCATATTCAGCCAAAACAACAACTAACGACTTGAAGCTAGTATAGTAATTCTTGGCTGTCGAGCCGTTAGGGTATTTTAGCCTCAGCCAAGAGACGTATCGATCCAAGTGGCTTTTGGTAAGACTGTTTGGCGTTGCAGGTGGCGACTTGACCGAACCTCCACTCAAGAAATTTATAAAAAATCTCAGCCCGTTCGTAGAGTAACCAATCAAGGTCGTCACTGAGAAGTTTCCTCCTTGTAGCAAAGCTTTGATAACGTGAAGACTTTGAATTGCCCAAGCGTCGAAGCCCAAGCCTAAATATTTCGTATGATCGAGTTGCCTGTGGTTTCTCGGGTTTCTCGGCAGGTCAATCTTGATATCATCTTCGACAGCCTCGAATCCTTTTGTAACCGACCGCATAACCGCCTTGTAGCTTTTTTGCCGAGCCAATGGTGCTACCTCAAATACGCGAAACCGAATCAGTCATAAACATCATGTCAATTTCGTCCTCGTGAGCAAGGACGGATTGGGCTTCAAGCTGGTTTATGAGATGCAAATAGATCATAGTTGTTTGCACATCTGAATGCCCCAGCCTATCTCGGACATACAACAATGGCTCACCTTCAAACTCTTTGCTTTTTCGAAGAGCAAGCAAGGTATAAGTCCCATAGGTGTGGCGTAGCATGTGGGCCCGAACATAGAAACCGCACTTTCTTTCATAGGACTTCATAACGTCCACTACGGAATCTTTTGAATAATGCCTGCCTTCATTAGTCAGCAGCAGCGCGGTAACACGTCCATCACCATTGGACTTACGAACCTCTCGTTGGTGAAGGGAGTAAGACCACATGCTCTCCATCAACGACCATGGCACGTCGATAGTTCTAGGCCGGTCGTACTTGATATGCATGTCTGAAGGATCAAGAGCAACACTGATCATTTGCCTTGGGCGCAGTCCCTTCTTCAACCTGGGGTTGAACACATATTTGAGAGGAAAAGACCTCGCTTCACAGGAGCGAAGGCCGGTACGCACCATGAGGTGGAACAATATCTGGTGGCTTGGATCGGTATCCAGGGCAAGGCATACCTTGACTTGATCCTTGGTCAGGAATTTGGTCAAGCGCTTTCGGTCGCGAACCATCACCGAAACTTTCGTGCTCTCGGCTCCGGGCAGAGCGATATGACTGAGAAGACCGGAATGTTGGGCAACTCTTACCCTTTTCTCACCGAAGGGCAGCACAGTTATCAGGTTGCGCTGCTTAGCCCATCGGTAGAACCTCACGATCAAGGCCAGACGATTGTTCACCGTGCCGGGATCAAGTGCTAATTCTCCGCTCGACCAATCCCTGTACCTCGACAGAGCACTCAGACCGTGAGCCGGGCTTTCCTCGTCCCAGCCCAATCCATTGGCTTCCAGGAAGGCAAAGTAATCGTACAGACGCCGTCCATAGGCTTCCCAAGTCAAATCGCTTAGGGCCTCACCTGACTCGATAAGCGTGTGCCAAAGGAAGGATTGAGCTGGCTCGACTGGCCATCCCTCTGACCCAATCAGCAACGGAAAGCCTTCAAAGGATCGACCTGCTAATGCTAGGTCTTTTGTTGCGAATACCAGCCTCATGCCGCTGCCCTAAAACACTTCCAATGGATTGCCTTATGAAGCCTGGAAACTGCTGTTCCAGAGGGGTTCAGAAGGTGGCGCGGACTCTACAGGATTTACTAACGATTCCCACCCCTCAGATCGTTGTTGCTCAGCACGACGATGGGCACCTTGGCCAGGTCCGGGCGGAACACGCGCTCACACGATGCGTAGAACGAATTGCAATCGACCAGGGCGAACACCGGCGCGTTAGACATGGCTGCGCACGCTGCCGATGATTACACCCCAGATCGACAGCTCGTCCCCTTCCAGCACGTAACGCGGTGGGTATTTGGGGTTCTCGGACAGCAGGATCACGTCCTTGCCACGAATGCACAGGCGCTTGCACACCGGGTCATTGTTCAACAGGGCCACGACGATGTTTCCGTGCACCGGTTCGAGCGAGCGATCGACCACGGCGAGATCACCGTCGAAGATGCCGGCGCCCTGCATGCTCTCGCCAGTGATGGAGACCAGGTAAACGTGGGGCGCCCGGATATTGAGCACCTCGTCCAGGGAGATGTGCGCCTCGATGTGATCGGCCGCTGGCGACGGAAACCCGGCCGGCACATGGAACAGGCAAAGGGGCAGCTTCAGGCCGCCCTCGGCGATTGGGCCTATGATTGAATAGCTCATGACGCACGACTTCCGAATATACTGTACGAATGTACAGTTAACGTTCTGCGAGCCTTGCGGTCAATTTCTCTGTAGGGGATTTCTGATAGGCGGGATCGGACAGCACGCTGGATGCCGTGGTGCATGTGCCGCTAAAGGCTTAGGCTTTGGCTGCAAGTCACATAGAATTCAAAGCTGGCTGGTGACATCACCTACCTCGACCCGCGCGCACCTGATAACACCACCTATTCCGAATATGGAGGCTACAGTGACTTCGATTAACTGGTTCTCCAATAGATTGAACGCGATAGCGTCAAC
This sequence comes from Pseudomonas sp. UBA7500, assembly GCF_002478435.1. Lineage (NCBI taxonomy): Bacteria > Pseudomonadati > Pseudomonadota > Gammaproteobacteria > Pseudomonadales > Pseudomonadaceae > Pseudomonas > Pseudomonas sp. UBA7500. Next base: position 331,403 of record NZ_DLNW01000047.1, read on the forward strand.
CACATTCTGATGGTTGAAATCCTCAAAGCAAAGATAATGCAAATCGTAGAACAGGAAATCAATCAAGAGGTTTTTCGAGCACACCATCTCGTAGGTTGCGGTTCCTGCGCCAATTTCTTTGTACTCGCAAATACTGACGCGTAGCCTTGCAGACGTGGCAGCCGGCTCCCCTGCCATAGCCCTGATGGCAGATATCTCTATGATTTCTGCATCATGAAAACTGGGCCAGTAGCCCAGTGCTTCGATTAACTTCTCTGTGTTTTCAACACCGACGGGGCTTTGCATAAGAGTCTTTCCCTGAGAACTTGTTGCATTCCACCCGATATACAACGTGGGCCCCAAACAGATGAAAAGCCCCTGTTAGGTCACAAGGCCGGCAAGCGCGAAAAGTCGCTGGGGATCACCATGAATGGCCTGCAGCTTGACCCCACCGCACACGTCAAGCCCGCTGGCGATATCCGGTAATGAGCAGCACTACACCAGGCACCAGAAAGCCGACCGCAGTGTAGCCAAAAGCAGCTTGCCCAGAGGCGCCGACTGCGGCGAACGCAGCGCCGATTGCAATCAGTGGCGCCGCAGCGTAGTAGAACGGTTTGGCTTTATTGGCCATATCTAACCTCCTGTTTGACATACTTTTTTATAACACATCAGTCCGCCGAAAGGCGCGGGCCTAGGGAACTGTTGCCGTGGCCAACGAAGAACTGGCCGGGCCGCTGTGGCGGCGTGCAAGCACGACGGCAGTAGCGGCCCGCAGACAAGCATGCGGGCAAAAAGGAAGAAACCCGGGGATGAGCACGCTGAGGAGCAACAGGCCGTGGTACCGGGTTTGCGCAAAATGGCATCGAAATCAGCCACTCCCACCAGTCCTTTTGTGTTCCAGCCGGGTAAAGGCGGGATGTAGATCAGGCAGGCAGGTGTTACAATCAGGCACTTCAAGCTCGCGCTCAAGGCGCTGGGCATCCGTGAACGTCGGCAGTACGACACGCGCCACACCTACGCAACCATGTGCCTAATGGCTGGGATGAACCCTGCGTTCATCGCGAACCAACTCGGCCACAGCGTCGAGATGTTGCTCTCTACCTACGCAAAATGGATCAGCTCCTCCTCGGATTGGAAGGAGCTGGAGAAGCTGCCGTCCCGTATCTGACGGGCCCAAAATCGGCCCCAAAAGGTCGGCGGCACCTAAACACACCTCTGGACACCCCGCAGGATAAGCACTTGATTTCTACCGCTAACATCACCATGCAGTTTGGCGCCAAGCCCTTGTTCGAGAACGTCTCGGTCAAGTTCAACAATGGCAACCGCTACGGCCTGATCGGCGCCAACGGCTGTGGCAAGTCGACCTTCATGAAAATCCTTGGCGGCGACCTGGAGCCGTCGGCCGGTCAGGTGATGCTCGAGCCGAACGTGCGCCTGGGCAAGCTGCGCCAGGACCAGTTCGCCTACGAAGAATTCACCGTGATCGATACCGTGATCATGGGCCACGAGGAACTGTGGCGGGTCAAGGCCGAGCGCGATCGCATCTACTCGCTGCCGGAAATGACCGAAGACGACGGCATGGCCGTCGCCGAGCTGGAAACCGAATTCGCCGAGATGGACGGCTACACCGCCGAATCCCGCGCCGGTGAACTGCTGCTGGGCCTGGGTATCCCCCTCGAACAGCATTTCGGCCCCATGACCGAAGTCGCCCCAGGCTGGAAACTGCGTGTGCTGCTGGCCCAGGCACTGTTCTCCGACCCTGAAGTGCTGCTGCTCGACGAGCCGACCAACCACCTGGACATCAACACCATCCGCTGGCTGGAAAGCATCCTCACGGCGCGTAACAGCACCATGATCATCATTTCCCACGACCGTCACTTCCTCAACAGCGTGTGCACCCACATGGCTGACCTGGACTACGGCGAGCTGCGTCTGTTCCCGGGCAACTACGACGAGTACATGACCGCCGCCACCCAGTCGCGCGAGCAACTGCTGTCGGACAACGCCAAGAAGAAGGCCCAGATCGCCGAGCTGCAGACCTTCGTCAGCCGCTTCTCGGCCAACGCCTCCAAGGCCAAGCAGGCCACCTCGCGTGCCAAGCAGATCGACAAGATCCAGCTGGCCGAGGTCAAGCCATCGAGCCGCGTCAGCCCGTTCATCCGCTTCGAGCAGACCAAGAAGCTGCACCGCCAGGCCGTGACCATCGAGAAGATGTCCAAGGGCTTCGACGGCAAGACCCTGTTCAAGAACTTCAGCTTCACCGTCGAAGCCGGCGAGCGCGTGGCGATCATCGGCCCCAACGGTATCGGCAAGACCACCCTGCTGCGCACCCTGGTCGGCGAGCTGACCCCGGATGCCGGCGAGGTGAAATGGACCGAAAGCGCCGAAGTGGGCTACTACGCCCAGGACCACGCCCACGATTTCGAAGAGGACCTGAGCCTGTTCGACTGGATGGGCCAGTGGACGCAGGGCGAGCAGATCATCCGCGGCACCCTGGGGCGCATGCTGTTCTCCAACGACGAGATCCTCAAGTCGGTGAAGGTGATCTCTGGTGGCGAGCAAGGCCGCATGCTGTTCGGCAAGCTGATTCTGCAAAAGCCCAACGTACTGGTGATGGACGAACCGACCAACCACCTGGACATGGAATCGATCGAGGCGCTCAACCTGGCGCTGGAAAACTACCCCGGCACGCTGCTGTTCGTCAGCCACGACCGTGAGTTCGTGTCCTCGCTGGCAACCCGCATCATCGAGCTGAGCCCCAGCGGCGTGATCGACTTCAGCGGTACCTATGACGACTACCTGCGCAGCCAGGGTGTGTTGATCTAAACGTCGTACACAAGCTTCGCCGGCAAGGCCGGCTCCTGCAGGGTGCGTGGTTTTCGCGACCCGGGTGGGGGCCGGCCTTGCTGGCCACAGCTTGTTCGTTAGCCTGCTTTCTTTTCCTGCCCGCTCCCGCCATCATGGTCGCCTCCAACCGCTTGCCTGCGAACGAGCCCCATGTCTGCCCCGCCCTCTTCTGCTGCACTCAGTAACGAGTCGGTTACCCGACAGATACTGTCGATCGTCTTCTACACCTTCATCGCCTTCCTCTGCATCGGCCTGCCGATCGCGGTGCTGCCCAGCCACGTGCATGACACCCTGGGGTTCAGCGCGGTCATCGCCGGCATCACCATCGGCCTGCAATACCTGTCCACCCTGCTCAGCCGCCCCATGGCCGGACGCCTGGCCGACAGCCTGGGGACCAAGCGCGCGATCATCTACGGGCTGCTGGGCATCGCGCTGAGCGGCGTGCTGACCTGGGCATCGGCACTGGCCGTGCACCTGCCAGTGATGAGCCTGGCAGTGCTGCTGGCTGCACGGGTGGCCCTGGGCATCGCGCAGGGCCTGATTGGCGTGGGCACCCTGAGCTGGGGCATCGGCCAGGTGGGCGCCGAACACACCGCGCGGGTGATTTCCTGGAACGGTATCGCCTCCTATGGCGCCATCGCCATCGGTGCACCGCTGGGGGTGATCGTGGCCAGCGAACTGAACTTCGCCACCCTGGGCCTGAGCCTGACCGCGCTGGCGGCAGCGGCGCTACTGGTGATACGCAACAAGCCCTCGGTACCGGTGGTGCGTGGCGTGCGCCTGCCGTTCTGGGCCGCCTTCGCGCGGGTGGCACCGTGCGGTGTGGGCCTTACCCTGGCCTCCATCGGCTATGGCACGCTGACCACCTTCGTCACGCTCTTCTATATAGAACGCGGCTGGAGCGGCGCCGCCCTGTGCCTGAGCGCCTTCGGTGTGTGCTTCATCCTGTCGCGGCTGCTGTTCGTGAACGCGGTCAACCAGTGGGGCGGCTACCGTGTGGCAATTGCCTGCATGGGCGTCGAGGCCCTGGGGCTGGCATTGTTGTGGCTGGCGCCGTCACCGCTGCTGGCGTTGGTCGGCGCGGGGCTGAGCGGCTTCGGCCTGTCACTGGTGTACCCGGCACTGGGGGTCGAGGCGATCAAGCAGGTGCCCAGTTCCAGCCGCGGCGCCGGGCTGGGGGCCTACGCAGTGTTCTTCGACCTGGCCCTGGCGATTGCCGGCCCGGTGATGGGCGCCATCGCTGCGCACCTGGGCTACGCCTCGATCTTCTGTGTGGCGGCGCTGCTGTCACTGGCCGGCGTGGGCCTGACCCTGGTGCTGTTGCGCCGCGCCACGGCTCAGTGATCGACCGCACTCTGGCCGACACGCTCGGCGCCCCCCAGGGTGCGGGTGAAGAAGCGCGTGGCTTCGGCCTGTAACGACAGGTGGATGCCGGCGCGGTCCACCCCTTCGGCATCGGTGCACAGCGTGGCCATGTGCTGCAGCTGGGATGCGTCGCACGGGGCCATGAACACGAAGTGCCCGGCACCCGCCAGCAGGCGGTAGTTGGGGGTGATCGGCAGTTTGCGCGCCAGTGCCTGGGCATTCTTGTCGATGGCCAGCAACTGGTCGCGGTCGCCGCTGTAGATCAGCGCGGGCACCTTCACATCGGCCAGCGCGTGGCGTCCGAACATCAGGCTCAACGGCGCCATCAGCAGCAATGAACGCACCCTGGGGTCGGCGTGGGGCAGCAGGTCGTCACGGTCTGCCACCAGCACCCCGTGGGCCTTGCAGGCATCGGCGTCCAGCGGGTTCTGCTGGCAGTAGCGGCGCAGGCGTTGCAGGTCTGGTCGGGCACCGGACAGGATCAACGCCGTCTCGCCACCGGCCGAGTAACCGATCATGCCTACCTGCCCGTCGCTGACGTAAGGTGCAAGCAACGGATCGGAAAGGGTCGCGGTCAAGGCGGCACTGATCTGCAGGGGCCGACCATAGAGGTTGCTCAGGGTGCCAAGCCGGCTGTGGTCGCGGGCGTTGTCTCCCGGGTGCACCACCGCCACCACCACGAAGCCCCGGCGTGCCAGGGCGCTGGCCAGGTCATGCAGCGCCAGTGGCGTGCCGGTATTGCCATGGGACAACATCAGCAACGGGAAGCGGCCCATTACCACCGCGCCTTCTTCGGCCACGTGGACCCGATAGCCGTCGACCTGATGCCACCGGGCGGCGTCGCTGGATGGGTAGAACGCCAGCGCCTGCATCGGCTGGCCGTCCACCGGGTCGGTCACAGCCATGCGATGCAAGCCGACACTCCAGTGCTGCGCGGGCTCGGCCTGCACCAGCAGGCAGCAGCTCCACAGCACCAGCATCAAAAATGTTCGAACCCACCGCATCGTTGCTCACCCTGCCCGGCCCGCACCTGTGACCGGTACTGGCAAGCATAGAGCGGGCCAGGCCGGGCTGGATGAAAGGTGCATGAAAAAGCCGACTTGCGGGGTGACCGCAAGTCGGCTTTTCGACAGGGGCTCAGGCAGCCGCGAACAGCTCGCTGTCGATCTGCGCCTGGGCGGCCTGCATGGCATTGCTGCGGTGCTCGTCGCCGTAGGCCAGGCCATGGGCGCGAACGAACTCGACGTCGGTGATGCCGATAAAGCCCAGGAACACCTTGAGGAATTCCTCGTGGGCCACACCGGTCGGCTGGCCGACGTGCAGGCCGCCGGAGGTCGACACCACGATCACCTTCTTGTTGCCGCACAGGCCTTCAGGCCCGGCTTCGGTGTAGCGGAAGGTCTGGCCGGCGACGGCAATGCGGTCGATCCAGGCCTTGAGCTGGGTCGGCACGGTGAAGTTGTACATGGGCGCCGCGATCACCACCGCATCGGCCGCCAGAAACTCCTGCAGGGTTTCACTGCTGAGCCTGGCTTCATGTTGCTGCGCCGCATCGCGCAGTTCGTCAGGCGTGCCGGCGGCAACCAGGGTCGCGGCCGAGAAATGGCTGATGGCATCGGCGGCCAGGTCCCGGTAGACCACCTGCGCCGAAGGTTCTGCCGCTTGCCAGGCGGCGACCACGCGCTGGCTGAGCTGGCGAGAAGCGGAGTTGTCGCCGAGGATGCTGGAATCGATGTGCAACAGTTTCATGGGGCTCTCCTGAATGAGGATCGGCTGGCGATCACGATGGGGAGGATGCTACCGGGATAGCCAATAGCTGATAAGATCGCAAATTCGCACTTCTTCGTCCCACTGGCAGGACAATGCCCATGACCGGCATGCAAGACCTCAACGATCTGTTCTATTTCGCCCGCGTGGTGGAGGCCGGCGGCTTCGCGGCGGCCGGGCGTCTGCTCGGTGTGCCCAAATCCAGGCTGTCGCGGCGCATTGCCGAACTGGAGGAGCGCCTGGGCACGCGTCTGCTGCAGCGCACCACTCGGCAACTCAAGCTCACCGCCGTGGGCGAGCGCTACCTGCGCCATTGCCAGGCCATGCTGCTGGAGGCCGAGATGGCCGACGAGGCGGTGGCCAGCATGACCAGCGAACCGCGCGGGCGCTTGCGGGTGTCGTGCCCGGTGGGCCTGGCCCATGAGTTCCTGCCCGGCGTGATCAGCGCATTTTTGCAGCAGTACCCGCAGGTACAGCTGGACATGGTGCTGCTCAACCGCCGGGTCGACCTGATCACCGAGGGCATCGACGTGGCCCTGCGTGTGCGCGACCTGGGCGACGAAGACCCGGCACTGGTCACCCGCCGCCTGCGCCAGGCGCAGATGTTGCTGGTGGCCGCACCTGAGTTTGCCGCCCGGCACCCTGTCAGCTCCCCTGCCGACCTGGCCAGGGTGCCGGTACTGGGCGCGGTCGAGGCCGACCGCCTGGTGCACCTGCGCCTGCTCGACGAGCAGGGCCACAAGCAGGACCTGACCCTGGAAGCGCGCCTGGCCATCGACGACTTCGTGGTGCGCAAGGCCGCCACCCTGGCGGGCCTGGGCTTCACCACGCTGCCTATCATGCACTGCGAGGCCGAACTGCAGCGCGGCGAACTGGTACGCCTGCTGCCGGGCTGGTCACTGCCGGGCGGTTACCTGCAGGCGGTGTACCCGCACCGGCGCGGCGTGCTGCCGGCGGTCAGGGCGTGGATCGATCACCTGGTAGCCTCGTTCGAGGAATGCGGAGAGCGTTATGTCTGAGCGAAAAATGACCGAGGCACAGGTGGCGGCATTCTGCCTGGGCCTGCCCGGTGTGCAGGAAGACTACAAATGGGGTGGCGTGCGCGTGTTCTCGGTGGCCGGCAACAAGATGTTCGCGGTGATGGACCTGGCGGGTGCAGGCTTGTCGTTCAAGGTCGACACCGAGCTGTTCCTGGGCTACGTGGACCGCCCCGGGGTGCGACCGGCGCCGTACCTGGCGCGGGCACACTGGATCAGTGTGGCGCAGCCTTATGCGATGGGGCGTGGGGAACTGGAAGAGTTGCTGCGCCGCTCGCACCAACTGGTGGTGCGGCGATTGCCCAAGCGCGTACAGGTCGGGCTGCTGCTCTGAGGCCGATGGCTTTCGCCGGCAAGGCCGGCCCCTGAAGGCGCCGACCTTGCTGGCGAAAGCGCTCTAGAACCCGAACAATCGCCCGGCAAGAAACAGGTAGTCGGCCCAGAATACCTGATGCCCCAGCACGATCACCCAGAACACCAGCTGATACGATAACTTGCGTGTCTTGTGCCGGAACACCTGCTGCGCCAGCAGCGCGCCTGGCCAGCCACCGACCAGTTCGCAGGCATGCAGCACCTTCTCGGGGGTACGCTGCCCCTGGCCGCGCGCCTGACGCTTGTCGTAGCCATACAGCCCGAAACAGCCAAGGCTCGCCAGCCCATAGGCCGCCAGCCACAACCAGTTGCCTGTGCCCACACCCAGCTTCAGTGCGCCCAGCACCGGCAGCAGGCACAGGGCCACGAATGCCAGCAACTTGAGGCGCAGGTGGCGCATGGGCGGGCGCGTTTCGATGCGGGCCATCTCAGCCGTGCGCCACGGCCCAGTCGACCCAGCCGAACTGCCAGGTCGCCAGGATCACCAGGCCAAATGCGATACGGTACCAGGCAAACACCGCGTAGCTGTGGCTGGCGATGAACTTGAGCAAGCCGCGCACCGCAATCATCGCGAAGATGAACGACACCACAAAGCCGATGGCGAACACCGGGAAGTCATCCGGCTGGAACAGGTCGCGGTACTTGTAGCCCGAGAACACCGCCGCCCCGACCATGGTCGGCATCGCCAGAAAGAACGAGAACTCGGTGGCGGCCTTGCGCGACAGGCCGAACAACAGCCCGCCGATGATCGTCGAGCCCGACCGCGAAGTCCCCGGAATCATTGCCAGGCACTGCGCGCAGCCGATCTTCAGCGCATCGGTCCAGCGCATGTCATCGACCTCCTCGGCGCGCACCACGTGCTGGCGGCGCTCGGCCCACAGCATGATCACCCCGCCCACCACCAGGGCCACCGCCACCGTGATCGGGTTGAACAGGTACTCATGGATCAGGTCGGCGAACAGCACGCCCAGCACCACGGCGGGCATGAAGGCGATCAGCAGGTTGAGGGTAAAGCGCTGGGCCCGGGCCTGGCGGGGCAGGCCCACCACCACGTCCAGGATCTTGCGGCGAAATTCCCACACCACCGCCAGGATCGCGCCCAGTTGGATGATGATGTTGAACGCCATCGCGCGTTCGCCGCCAAAGTCGATCAGGTCGGCGACCACGATCTGGTGACCGGTACTCGAAATGGGCAAAAATTCCGTCAGACCCTCGACGATGCCGAGAATCACAGCCTGCATGGCGGTCCAAAAATCCATCATTCCCCCGTAAGACATTGCCGCTGGCAGGTCTCATCATTCGTTATTTGATTGCCCGAAACCGGGCATATTACGGCGACACTCCGTCGCAAAACCGAAGGAAATGCTACCCCGGCCTTCAGAACTGCCCCGTGAAGGCCGAAATCCTAACAGAGCGCTCGTGCAAACGCTGCCGCTCGACGCGACAGCGCTCTACTAATCAATCACTTAGCCCTTGGTCGAGTAGGTTGTTTCGGTAAAGCGTGGTTGGATGCGGACAATAACAAGAACATAGGGTGACCTTCATGAAGACTTTACGCAGTATGTCGATCAGCCGTCGGCTGTGGCTCATCCTGGTGGTGGCGGTACTGATGCTGGTGACCCTGGGGCTGCTGATGCTGCGTCAGATCCACGGTGACCTGTACCAGGCAAAGGCCGAAAAGACCCGGCACGTGGTCGAAACCGCAGCCGGCGTGCTGGCCTATTACCAGGGGCTGGAAGCCAGCGGTACCCTTACCCGTGAGGCCGCCCAGCAACAGGCGCTGAGTGCGGTGCGCGGGTTGCGTTATGACCAGGACGACTACTTCTGGATCAACGACCTGGGCCCGAAGATGATCATGCACCCCATGAACCTCAAGCTCGAAGGCCAGGACCTCTCCGGCATTCGCGACCCGGACGGCTATGCGCTGTTCAACGAAATGGTCGCGTTGGCCAAGGCCCAGGGCGCCGGCAGCATCGACTACCGCTGGCCCAAGCCCGGTGCCAGCGAGCCGGTGGAAAAAACCTCGTACATCCAGCTGTTCAAACCCTGGGGCTGGGTGATCGGCTCTGGCGTGTACATCGACGACATGCACGCCGAGTTCGTGCGCCAGCTTCGCGACGCATCGCTGCTGGGGGTGGTCATCGCGCTGATAATGGCACTGGTGGTCATGCTGATCGCCCGCAGCATCACCCGCCCCTTGCAGGAAGCCGTGGATGCCATGGGCAACATCGCCAGCGGCGAAAGCGACCTGACCCGTCGCCTCGACACCCATGGGCAGGATGAAGTCACCCAGCTGGGCCTGCACTTCAACACCTTCACCGCCAAGCTGCAGCAGGTGGTGACCCAGTTGCAGGGCGCCGCCCAGGCCCTGGGCCATTCGGCCGGGGACGTAGGCAGCAACGCCGGCCAGGCGCACCAGCGCAGCGAACAGCAGTCGCAGCAGATGGAACAGGTGGCCACCGCAATCAACGAGGTCAGTTATGCGGTGCAGGACGTGGCCAGGAACGCCGAGCACGCCTCCAGCGAGATGCAGGACGCCCAGCAGCGGGCCGAACAGGGCCGGCAAAGCATTCATGGCAGCCTGCTGAAAATCGACGAGCTGTCGGGCACCATCGACCAGGCGGTGCAGGTGATCCAGGCCCTGGCGGGCCAGAGCACGCGTATCGGCAGCGTGCTGGAGGTGATCCGTTCGATTGCCGAGCAGACCAACCTGCTGGCACTCAACGCCGCCATCGAGGCCGCGCGGGCGGGTGAACAGGGTCGCGGGTTCGCCGTGGTGGCCGACGAAGTGCGCCTGCTGGCGCAACGCACCCAGCAGTCGACGGCCGAGATCCAGCAGATGATCGAGCACCTTCAGGGCCAGTCCGAGGCTGCGGTCAAGGCGATCGATGCCAGCAGCCTGGCCTCGCGCGAGACGGTCGAACAGGCCAGCGAGGCCGGTGCCAGCCTGGATGCCATCAGCCAGGCACTGCACAACCTCAGCGCGCTGAATGCCTCGATTGCCAGTGCCACGCTGCAGCAGTCGCATGTGGTCGAAGAGATCAACCACAACGTCACCCAGACGGCCGAGCTGTCGCGTCAGACGGCCGTGGCGGCGCACCAGTCGAGCAGTGCCGGGGCCGCATTGAACCAGTTGAGCGAACAGCTGGGGCAGTTGCTGAGGCAGTTCCGGGTCTGACCGCAGCCTGCACCTCGCCGGCGGCCGGCTTCTGCAAGGCTCGACAGTGCCTCTGCAGGAGCCGGCCTTGGCGGCGAAGTGCTCACCCAAGGCTGGCACCTGACGTGCCACAAGGTACAATCGCCGCCCTGCCCCCCTTCAAGGAACGCCGATGTCCGGCCTGGAACTGTACGCTGCCGTGCTGGGCGTCATCGCTGTATGGCTCACGACCCGCCAGAACCCCTGGTGCTGGCCCATCGGCCTGCTGGTGGTGCTGCTCTACAGCTGGATCTTCTTCGACTTCAAGCTGTATTCGAACATGCTGCTGCAACTGGCGTTTGCCGTGTTCCAGCTCTATGGGTGGTGGCAGTGGACACGCCCCGGCGAGGATCGCCCGATCCGGCAGGTGACCTACCTGGGTACCGCGCCGCTGCTGTCGGGCCTGGGCGTGGGCCTGCTGGCCAGCCTGGCCCTCGGTGCGGCCATGGCCACCTGGACCGATGCTGCAGAGCCCTGGCTGGACGCCACCCTCACCGCCTTCAGCCTGGTGGCGCAGTTCTGGATGGCGCAAAAGCGCGTGCAATGCTGGCCGTTGTGGATGGTGCTGGACGTGATCTTCGTCGGCCTGTTCCTCTACAAAGGCATGTACATCACCGCCGCGCTGTATGCGCTGTTCACCCTGATCGCCCTGCAGGGCTGGCATAGCTGGCGACGTGACCCGGCATTGGCCAGCCCATGAAGGTCCTGGTACTGGCGGGCCCGGAATCCAGTGGCAAGAGCTGGCTGGGCGGCGAAATCCAGGCGCATTTCGGTGGCGAACTGGTGGGCGAGTACGTACGCCACTTCATCGACGAGCAGCGACGCGACACCTGCTACGCCGACATCGACCCCATCGCCCGCGGGCAGCTGGTGTGGGAGGATGCGGCCCGCGCGCGCCAGCCCGAGCTGCTGATACTCGATACGCACCTGCTGAGCAACATGCTGTGGAGCCGCGTACTGTTCAACGACTGCCCGACGTGGCTGGAACAGGCGCTGCTGGCACGGCGCTACGACCTGCACCTGTTGCTCAGCCCTGCAGGCGTGCCCTGGGTCGGCGACGGCCAGCGCTGTCAGCCACGGCTGGAGGAGCGCCAGGCGTTCTTCGAGGCCAGCCGCCAATGGCTGCAACGGCATGGCCAACCCATGCAGGTCATCGAGGGCGATTGGGCATACCGCCAATCGACGGTACTGGCGGCCGTACAGGCACTGCTGGAAGGCAAGCCCCCGGCCTGCGCCACCGAGTGTTAACCCGGCGTTACACACCCGGCCACCTCAACCGCCGATCCAGAGCACTTGCGCCCAACACGCGGTGACGTGTTAAGCCAGTGATACACCCACCCTCGGGGCACGCCGGGCATCTGCGCTGCTCCAAGGCCTGTAAAAAGGACCAGCGGTTGTATCACCGGTGATACAGGTTTTCCGACCAGCCCCTGCCCCGTGCGCTATGCCCTTGATTCGCTGGCACAAAGCAAAAGCGGCACAGCTTCTGCTCTCCTTCTCGCAACGCTGATAGGGCCAGCGCACCGAAGAAGGAATCGCTGCCGTGGGGAATCACACCAACAAGCTGCTGAGTCTTTTCGTCATGGGCTGTGCGCTGGGCGCCAGCACCCTGAGCCTGCCGATACTGGCCGCCGGCGACGGCACCATCATCATCCAGCGCCAGGTTCAGCCCCGTTCGGCCGTTCGCCCGACCGGCACCCCCGACCCCCGCCCCATGACCGTCAATGCCAATCAGTCGCCACGCATCCTGAGCCAGACCAACGAGCTCAGCGATGGCGACTTTGCCGGTGTGGCCAGCGGTGCCAGTGTAAACCGGGTGTTGATGCCCGACGCGTCCGGCAACATCCGCGGCATGGGGGCGGTGCCCACCAGCCTGCCGGGCCTGCGTGGCGGCTCCGGCCCTGGCGCAGGGGGCGCCAACAGCATCTCCAATTCGGTCAACCAGAACGTGCAGCGTGGCCTTGCGCCGCTGCAGATCCTGACCGGGGGCCGTTGAGATGAACCACTCACTGCTGTTTCTGGCGCTGGCCTGCAGCGCGTCGGCCCTGGCCGGCCAACCGGTCAATGACAACGCCACCATCAACGCCAGCGGCCAGGGCTACAAGGGCAACGTGACCATCAACCAGGCGGCTGGCGACCAGCAGCAACAGAACAACAGTCGCGCCATCGCCATCAACCCCGATGCCACCGCCACCACCCAGGTGCGCCAGCGCATCGACACCCCTGCCAGCAGCGCGATCAATGCCCGCGCCAGCATCGGTGGCAACGCCTTCACCAACGGTAACGGGATGATTGGGATCAACCAGTCGGCCGGTGCCAACACACAACAAGTCAATGCCGTGCGGGTAAGCATCAGTGCCACCGCGCAGAGCATCGACGACAGCGTCCTCGACCAGCAGAACGTGGCGCTGTCAAACGGCTCAGGCTCGACAGGTCAAACCCCCGGCAGTCGCCAGGTCGCTACCAGCGATCAGGCCTTCACCGGCAGCCGTGGGGTGATCCAGTTGAACCAGAGCGCCGGGGTCGGGAACCGAATGGCCAACACCCTGAGCGTACGGGTTGCAGATTGACCCGAGCAGTTCACAACGCAGCACAACACAACACTTAACAACTAAAAACAATGCGGAGAAACACCATGAAACCCACAATGGCACTCAAGCCTCTGGTATTCGCACTCGCAGCGGTCATGGCAGTTGCTGCACAAGCGGGCGGAAACAACGGTGGTCACAACGGCGGACACAATGGCGGTAATAACGGCGGCAACAACAATTCCAGCGCGCTGCTCGCCCTGCTGGTAAACGCCGGCGCTGGCGCCACCGTGATCGATACCCAGGGCAACGGTGGTAACGGTGTGCTCAACGAGAACACCCGCAACAACGGCACCATGGACAACTCGGCAAACGGCTCTCAAGGCAACCTGGGCGCCAACGTGGCAGCCGGTGACGGCAACCAGCAAGACAACGTTGCCGCCATCGCCACCGCCGACGAACGCTTCATCTTCGGCAGTGCGGTTGCTGTTTCCAGCGCCACCCAGACCAACACCAGCAACATCGTCAACAACTTCTCTACCCAGAACAACGCCAATCTCACCAATTCGGCGAACAACAGCTCCGGCAACATCGGTGTCAACGTGACCGCCGGCGACTTCAACCAACAGAAAAACAACCTGGCAATCGCCGTGTCCGGCGGCCGTGTGGCCGTGGCCAGCGCAGCCGCCAACCAGTCCACCTCCGGCCTGAGCGTCAACAACAAGGCCGACCGTACCTACACCAAGGAAACCCTCGGTGGCGCCTTTGCCGCCTATGGCCAGTACGAAGGCGAAGGCCACGGCTACGTGGAACGCAAAGACGACAAACCCGGGCACAACGGTGGCTGGGATGATCGTGGCGGCAACAAACCACAGAAAGACAAGCTTACCTTCACCGAAGAAGGCAGCTTCGTACTCGGTGGCGTCTACACCTACCAGGTGCTCAAACCTACCGGCTGGGCCAACCCTGTGGTCAACAACGCCAACATGAGCAACTCGCTCAATGGCGTGTCGGGCAACGTGGGCGCCAACGTGTCGGCCGGCTCGGGCAACCAGCAGAGCAACTCGCTGTCCATCGCAGCAGGCTGCCGCGCCTGCCTGTAAGCTGAAAAAGGACGGGGCCCCCAGGGGCCCCTTTCCTGCCATCTACACGGTGCGAAGACCATGCGCATTGCCCTGCTTGCCGCATTGCTGTTTCTGGCCAGCCTGGCCGAGGCCGCACAGATGCCCATCGCTGCCCTGCCGGGCGGCAATGTCATTTACAAGCCCATCCAGAGCATTCGCGAACGACGCTTCGCCGACCTTGTACAACAGAAAACCGACTTCAGTTGCGGCGCCGCCGCCCTGGCCACCGTCCTCAAGCAAGCCTACTGGCTGGACGTCGACGAAGAACACATCATCGACGGCATGCTCGCCCACGCCGACCAGCAAGTGGTCAAGACCCAGGGCTTCTCCATGCTGGACATGAAGAAATACGTGGAAAGCATCGGCATGCGTGCCCGGGGCTATCGGATCCCGCCCGAGAGCCTGCAAAGCGTCACCATTCCGGTGGTGGTGCTGATGGACATTCGCGGCTACAAGCACTTCGTGGTGCTGCAACGCACCGAAAAGGACTGGGTGTACATCGGTGACCCGGTTCTGGGCCACAAACGCTACAAGTTCGATGATTTCGTCAAAGGCTGGAACGGCATCATCTTTGCCGTCATCGGCCCTGGCTATGACAAGGCCAACGCATTGCTCGACCCGCCACAACCCTTGACTGCAAAAAACAAGATCAACGGGTTCAGCCCGGTAGACGATGCGCAGTTGATGGATTTTGGTTTCATACAAAGTGATTTCTTCTAATCAGAAGGGGCATGAAGCTCCGGGGAGCACCCGATGAAGACTTCAACCTGGCTGGTTGCCGCCTGCCTGGCCGCCAGCTTGCCTGCCCATGCGCAGTTCAAGCCCATCGAGATCAAGGACCAGGAACTGTCCGAGCTGCGCGGACGCTATGTGATGCCAGGGCGCATCATCAGCTTTGGCGTGGTGATGAGCAGCACCTGGCAGAACGCCCGCGGCGACAGCATCGGCGCCACCGCCAGCATGCAAGTGCAGCAGTCCTCGTTCAAGCCGCAGTTCTATGTCTCGCTCGACACGCGCGATGGCAACGGCGCCCCGGTAACCCAGGGCAACGGTACCGTCACCGGCGGGGCCGGCCTTGGCACGACCCAGGGCGTTACCCAGTCGGTACGCGCGGCGGGCGACTACAACACGGCCTACAACAATGTCTCGATCAACGTGAAGGAAGCCAACAGTGCCCCGGCGGCGGGCCAGCCACAGGGTCAGTTGCTGGGTAGCGGGCAGACCATCACCGGCAGCAATGGCGCCGGCACGCTGAGCGTTTCCTCCACCGGCAAGGGCATCCAGCTGGGTATCCAGGCCAACAACAACCAGGGCAATACGGTGCAGCGCCTGGCCCAGGGCGGGCTGCTGCAGGCCACCACGCTCCTGGGCGGCAACAACGCCGTCAACAACATCACCCAGCTGAATGTGGTACTGCGCAACAACCTGCCTACTGCCGGGGCCTTGAACTGCAACCTGGATCAACTCAAGGGCCTTCGTATTTCCGGATATTGATCTACGCTCTGTCTCAATTCACCGCAGTTGGAAGGGACGGCTAACCCATGCATCGATCGTTTTCGTTGAAGGCAGTGGTCTGTGTGAGCACTCTGGCGTCTTCAGCGCTGCTGCAAGCGGCGCCAGATCCGCAAGTTGAGGCCCTGAAACAGGAGTTGCAGGCACTCAAGCAACGTTATGAATCCCAGCAGCAGGCACTGATGGTGCTCGAGCAGCGGGTCCGTCAGGTTGAAGATCAACCCGCGGCACCTCCTCAGCGCCTGACCCGCTCGCCAGCGGCCCCCACCCGGTCAGGCCAGGTGGCTACCGCATCCGGGGCGGCCCCCGGCACCGGCAGTTCCTACGGCGAAGCGCTCAAGGGCGACTCGGAACCTGCGCAGAGCGTGTCCAACCTGTACGACGAGGCCAGCGGCTTCTTCGGTGGCGGCAAGTTCAGCGTGGAGACCGGCATCACCTACGCCCGCTACGACACCCGCCAACTGATCCTCAACGGTTTCCTCGCGCTGGACTCGATTTTCCTGGGCAACATCAACCTGGACCGCATCAAGGCCGACAACTGGACCCTGGACCTGACTGCCCGCTACAACCTCGACCAGCGTTGGCAGTTCGATATCAACGCCCCCATCGTCTACCGCGAGTCCACCTACCAGTCCGGGGGCGCCGGCAACAACGCCCAGGGCGTGACCGAACAGACCGTCACCCGCGACCCGACCCTGGGGGATGTCAACTTCGGGGTGGCCTACAAGTTCCTCGACGAATCGGAAAACAGCCCCGATGCGGTGCTCACCCTGCGGGTCAAGGCGCCCACCGGCAAGGACCCGTTCGGCATCAAGCTGATCCAGGACCCGAACAACGACAGCCTCGCCTACCCCGAAGACCTGCCCACCGGCAACGGCGTATGGTCCATCAGCCCGGGCATCTCGCTGGTCAAGACGTTCGACCCGGCAGTACTGTTCGGCAGCCTGTCCTATACCCATACCCTGGAAGAGTCGTTCAGTGACGTCAGCTCCACGTCCGGGGTCAAGGTGCCGGGCAAGGTCAAGCTGGGCGACAGCTTCCAGATCGGCGCCGGTATCGCCTTTGCGCTGAACGAGAAGATGAGCATGTCGTTCTCGGTGTCCGACCTGATCGCGCGCAAATCCAAGATCAAGTCGGCCGAAACCGGCGACAGCTGGACCTCGGTGCCCAGCAGTGATGCCAACGCCGCCTATTTCAACGTGGGCATGACCCTGGCCGCCACCGACAACCTGACCATAGTGCCCAACCTGTCGATCGGCCTGACCGACGATGCGCCGGACTTCACCTTCAGCCTCAAATTCCCTTACTACTTCTGATCTGCGCCGACGCCATTCGCCAGCAAGGCTGGCTCCTACCTTCGGGTAGGAGCCAGCCTTGCTGGCGAATGGACGTAGCGTGGGATCTTCAGCGAATCTGATGCTTGTGCAGCAACCGGTAGAACGTAGGCCGCGACACCCCAAGCACCTTGGCCGCAATGCTGAGGTTGTCACTGTGACGATTGAGCACGTCACACAGCGCCTGGCGCTCGGCGCGGTGCTTGTAGTCTTCCAGGGTACCCATCGGCGTCATCTCGACCTGCGCGCCCTGCAACCCGAGGTCCTGGGCCTCGATCTGCCGCCCTTCGGCCAGCACCAGGCCGCGACGCACGCGGTTGGCCAGTTCGCGCACATTACCCGGCCAATCATGCTTGCCCATCGCCATCAGCGCGTCTTCGCTGAAGGTGCGCGGGCGCCGGCCGGTCTCCTGGCTGTAGAAACGCGAAAAGTGGCTGGCCAGCATCGACAGGTCGCCATGCCGGTCACGCAGCGGTGCCGTCACCACCTGCAGCACGTTGAGCCGGTAATACAGGTCTTCGCGAAAACGCCCGCTGGTGATCGCGCTCTCCAGGTCGACATGGGTCGCAGCCAGCACGCGCACGTCCACCGCAATCGGCTGGCTGCCGCCCACCCGTTCGATATGCTTTTCCTGCAGAAAACGCAGCAGGTTGGCCTGCAGTTCCAGCGGCAGGTCGCCGATCTCGTCGAGAAACAGCGTGCCGCCGTTGGCAGCCTCGATGCGCCCGACCTTGCGCTGGTGCGCGCCGGTGAAGGCGCCCTTTTCGTGGCCGAACAACTCGGACTGGATCAGGTGTTCGGGAATCGCCCCGCAGTTGATCGCCACGAACGGTTTGTCGTGGCGCTGCGACTGCCGGTGCAGGGTGCGCGCCACCAGCTCCTTGCCGGTACCGCTCTCGCCTCGAATCAGCACCGGTGACTCGGTGGGCGCCAGCTTGCTCAGCAACTTGCGCAATTCGCGGATCGGGCGGCTGTCACCCAGCAGTTCGTGCTCGGGCTCATCCACATGCAGGTTGCCCTTGCCGCGCAGGCGTGCCATGCCGAATGCGCGACCCAGGGTCACCTGCACGCGGGAAACATCGAATGGCAACGTATGGAAGTCAAAAAACCACTCGCACACAAAATCACCCACGTTCTGCGCGCGCAGCTCCTCGGCGCTGAGCACCGCGATCCACTCGGTACCGCTGCGGCTGATCAGGTCCTTGACCGCATCGGGGTGCTGCAGGTGGCTGGCGTGCAGGCGCAGCAACCCCACATCGCAAGGGTGCTCCAGGGCAGTGGCAAGGGTGCAGGTGCGCACGTCCCAACCTACGCTGCGCAGGCCTGGCAACAAGCGGTGGCAATCGTCACAAGGGTCAACGATCAGCAAGCGGCGGTTCGGTACCGGTTCCAGCATGACCTTTCCTTGGCGCCAATTATTGGAAATGTTAGTAGAAACAGCATGTTGTATGGCCCGTCTGTAACAGTAGCAACCAACGTCAGAATGCCCACTACCGTCCGTCTGCAAATACGGCCTTGCTTTCGGCTCGGTAGAATTTTCCTGTTAATTCAACGTCCCAGATGTTGCCAATGAATGCAGATTGTCAGCACCGATTAAAAAAACATTACTTGCAGTGTGACCTGACCCACTACTGCGTGCATCAGTACAAGTAACGTGCCGCAGGGAACACACCTTGCCGCAACTTTTTCAATGTTTGGGACCACAGAGAGACCGAACCCATGAACGCCCCGCTCCGTGTCAACGAAGCACTGCTGATTGCCGACCACGCCTTCGAACCCTTCCAGTGCGTCGCCTGGGATGTGCCTAACGGCACTGGCGAACTCAGCCTGGCGGTAATCGACCGGACCAGCACCCGTATCGGCAGCAAGCAAGTTCCAAGCAGCACCTATTCCGACCCGCAGCAATTGGCACACCTGATCGAGGAAGTGCGCGCCGAGTTGAGCCAGAAAGGTTATGACTTGCAGCCGTGGAGCATGCCGAAGTAACTTTCCGGCCTGCCCCGTTCATGCAAAAGTGCACCCACCGGGTGCACTTTTTTTGTTTGTGAAGTGTGCGCCGGCGGCTGCGGCAGTTGGCCGCAGTTTACGGCCCAAGTACTTGTTTCAACGCAAGTTGAACTGTTCCAGGTGTTGGTATTGCGCACCCAGTTCCAGCGCCATTTGCCTGGCGCGGCCCAGGCGAACCGGTGCGCTTTCCATGTCCACCAGCAGGCTGCTGCACGGCAGTGCCTCCAGCGCCGGCCAGGCCTTGAGCCGGCCATCGGTTAGGATCAGGCAGTGCTGCACCTCATTGGGGTAGCGCCGCTGGCGTTGGGTCAGCCATTGCCGGGCCTGCTGCAGTGCCTCGAGCAGTGGCGTGCCTCCGCCGGCGCCAAGCTCCGCCAGCCAGGGCTGCAGCGCGGCAGAGGCCTTCAGGCCGTGGCGCTGCCAGCGCGGTTCGCGGCCGCTGGCCGTGAGCAGGGCGAGCCTGGCGCGGGCCCGGTACGCCTGGTCGAACAGCTCGGCCAGCAAACCCTTGGCCTTGCTCAGTGCCTGGTAACGCCGGGTAGACGCCGACGCATCCACAATCACCAGCCAGAGCTGCGTCGGCGCTGCGGTGCGCTGCGCCCAGC
>NZ_DLNW01000022.1:0-35570 GCF_002478435.1 Pseudomonas sp. UBA7500
GTTTTGTCTTTGTGGGCCGAAAAGCTGCAGGCCCTCGGTCTGTACGCAGACCGTGATAAGGTTCCCCCCAAAATCCGCACAGCCCAAGGGATGCCCCATGCCGCATGCAAGCACGCTTCAACCGGGATTCATGGTCGTTCACGGCAACCACCTGGATGAACTGCGTGGCCTGGTGGTGAGCCTGATGCGGCGTTACCCGCTGGCACCCCTGGAAAACGAGATGGTGCTGGTGCAGAGCAACGGTATCGCCCAGTGGCTCAAGCTGGCCCTGGCCGAAGACCCGCAGGACGATGACCAGGGCGGTTGCGGCATCGCGGCCGCCATCGATGTGCAGTTGCCTGGTAGCTTCATGTGGCAGCTGTACCGCCGGGTACTTGGCCGCGAAGAGATTCCTGAAACCTCCCCGCTCGACAAGGCGCCCTTGACCTGGCGCCTGATGCGCCTGCTGCCGGAAGTGATCAACCAGCCGCATTTCGAGCCGTTGCAGCGCTTTCTTACCGATGACAGCGACCTGCGCAAGCGCTACCAGCTGGCCGAGCGCCTTGCCGACCTGTTCGACCAATACCAGGTGTACCGTGCCGATTGGCTGAAGGACTGGGCAGCCGGACGTCACGTGCTGAGCAACGCTCGTGGCGACTCCCGTGCGCTGGCCCCCGCCAACTGCTGGCAGGCAGAGCTGTGGCGTGCCTTGCTGCTGGATGTGGGGGAGGAAGGCATGGCCCAGAGCCGTGCCGGCGTGCACCAGCGTTTCGTCGAGCGCATCAATTCACTGGAACAAGCCCCCAAGGGCCTGCCATCGCGGGTCATCGTGTTCGGCATTTCTTCGTTGCCGGCCCAGGCCCTTGAAGCGCTGGCAGGCCTGGCACGTTTCAGCCAGGTACTGCTATGCGTGCACAACCCATGCCGTCACCACTGGGCCGATATCGTCGCCGACAAGGACCTGCTGCGCCATCAGTACAAGCGCCAGCAGCGCAAGCAAGGCATGCCCAGCCTGATCGACGCCGACACCCTGCACCAGCATGCCCATCCGCTGCTTGCGGCCTGGGGCAAGCAGGGCCGGGACTACATCAACCTGCTCGACAGCTACGATGACCCGGGCAGCTATCGCAATGTGTTCAGTGACGGGCGCATCGACCTGTTCACCGAGAACGGGCAGGCCACTCTGCTCAACCAGTTGCAGGACGACATTCTCGAACTGCGCCCATTGGCCGAGACCCGCGCCTTGTGGCCCGCCGTCGACCCGGCCAAGGACCGCTCGGTGCGTTTTCATGTGGCCCACAGCGCGCAGCGCGAGGTCGAGATCCTGCACGACCAGTTGCTCGCCCGCTTCAGCGCCGACCCCGGTCTGCGCCCGCGCGACGTGATCGTGATGCTGCCGGACATCAACACCTATGCGCCCCACATCCGCGCCGTGTTCGGCCAGCTTGGGCGCAACGACCCGCGCTACATTCCCTTCACCCTGACCGACCAGGGCCAGCGCGGCCGCGACCCGCTGCTGATTGCCCTGGAGCACCTGCTCAAGTTGCCGGACAGCCGCTTCCCGGTGAGCGAGATTCTCGATCTGCTGGATGTTCCCGCCCTGCGTGCCCGCTTCGCGATCAAGGAAAGCGACCTGCCCACGCTGCACCGCTGGATCGAAGGGGCCGGCGTGCGCTGGGGCCTCAATGCACAGCAGCGTGCCGGCCTGGGCCTGCCCGATGACCTCGAGCAGAACAGCTGGCGATTCGGCCTGCGCCGCATGCTGCTGGGCTATGCGGTGGGCACGGGCGACAGCTGCGACGACATCGAACCCTATGATGAAATCGGCGGCCTCGATGCTGCCCTGATCGGCCCGCTGGTGGCCCTGCTCGATGCGCTCGAGGTGGCCCATGCCGAGCTCTCGCAGCCGGCACCGGCGGCGCAATGGGGCACGCGCCTGCATGCCCTGCTGCAGGTGTTTTTCCTGGCCGAAACCGAACACGATGACTACCTGCTGGTGCAACTGCAGGGCCTGTGCGAAACCTGGCTGCAAACCTGCGAGTCGGTCGGGCTCGAGGACGCCTTGCCGTTGACGGTGGTGCGCGAAGCCTGGCTCGCCGGCCTGGACCAGGGGCGCTTGTCCCAGCGCTTTCTGGCCGGCTCGGTGAACTTCTGCACCCTGATGCCCATGCGTGCCATCCCCTTCAAGGTGGTGTGCCTGCTGGGCATGAACGATGGTGACTACCCGCGTGCGCAGCCGCCGCTGGACTTCGACCTGATGGGCAGCGACTACCGCCCCGGCGACCGCTCTCGGCGCGAGGACGACCGTTACCTGCTGCTCGAAGCGTTGCTTTCGGCGCGTGAGCAGTTGTACGTCAGCTGGGTGGGCCGTAGCATTCGCGACAACAGCGAGCGGCCGGCGTCGGTGCTCATCGGCCAGTTGCGCGATCACCTCGCCGCCGGCTGGCGCAGCCCCAAGGCCAAGGCCGACGACCCAGTGGAGGGCGGTCTGCAACTGTTGCACGCCTTGACGCAGGAACACCCCCTGCAACCGTTCAGCGCCCGCTACTTCCACAAGCACAGCAACCTGTTCAGCTATGCCAGCGAATGGCGCGCCCTGCACCTGCCGCCAACGCAGCTGCCGACCGAGGCCGACCAACTGGAGCCTTTCGTGCCCGAAGAGCCCCTGAGCCTGACCTTGCTCCAGGACTTCATGCGCCACCCCGTTCGGCACTTCTTCAGCCAGCGCCTGAAGGTGTTCTTCGAAGCCGCCGAAGCCCCCCTGGCCGACGAAGAGCCCTTCGTGCTCGACGCCCTGCAGCGCTACAGCCTGAGCGAAAGCTTGCTGGGCGCAGCCCTGGCCGACCCCACCAACAGCACCGACGCCCTGCAGGCCCAGGCCCGTCGCCTGCAACGCAGCGGCATGCTGCCGCTGGCCGGCTTCGGTGAATGCCTGCAGGCCGAACTGATCGAGCCATTGCCCGACCTGCTGTTGCGACACGCTCAACTGCTCGGCCAATGGCCAACCCTGATCGACAGTGCGCTGCCGATCAGCTTCGAGTATCGCCAGCTGCGGCTCGAAGGCTGGCTGGGGCGGGTGTACCAACGTGACGACCAGGCGCTGCTGAGCATCACCACCTTGCCCAACGGCATCAGCAGCGGCAAATCGCTCAAGTGGCACCGACTGGTGGCGACCTGGGTCATGCACCTGGCAGCGTGTGCCGTGGGGCACCGGTTGAGCAGCGCAGTGGTCGCCACCGACGTGACCCTGTTGCTCGACCCGCTGGAGCAACCGCGTGCCGCGGAACTGCTCGGCGACCTGCTGGTGGCCCGGCAGGCCGGCATGAATGCGCCGCTGCCGGTGGCGATCAAGACCGCCTTCACCTGGCTCGGCCAGAGTGACCCTGAAAAAGCCCTGGCGGCCGCAGCCAAGGCCTACGACGGCGACGGCCAGAACACCCGCGGCGAGCGCAGCGAGAGCACCGCACTGGCCCGACAGTTCAGTGATTTCGCGGCGCTGACCGCGAGTGAAGAATTCGAGGGCTGGTGCGAGGCACTGTACCGGCCGATGTTCGAAGCCGCCTGGCAACGCCTGGGCAGTGAAGAGGCGCATCCATGACTGCCCACGCACACCAGCCGCCGCTGGCACTGACCTTCCCGCTGCACGGCAGCCAACTGATCGAAGCCAGTGCCGGTACCGGCAAGACCTTCACCATCTCTGCCTTGTACCTGCGCCTGGTGCTGGGCCATGGCGGCGAGCAGGGCTTCGGGCGCGAGCTGCTGCCGCCACAGATCCTGGTGGTGACCTTCACCGATGCGGCCACCAAAGAGCTGCGCGAGCGCATTCGCACCCGCCTGGCCGAAGCGGCGCGGTTCTTCCGTGGCGAACTGCCCGAAGCCGACCCCTTGCTGGTGCAACTGCGCGAGCACTACGCCCCGGACACCTGGCCCGCCTGCGCCAACCGCCTGGACGTTGCCGCGCAGTGGATGGACGAAGCCGCCGTCTCGACCATCCACAGCTGGTGCCAGCGGATGCTGCGCGAGCACGCGTTCGACAGCGGCAGCCTGTTCACCCAGACCCTGGAGACCGACCACAGCGAGCTGCTCGGCCAGGTCATGCGCGACTACTGGCGGCGCTTCTGCTACCCCATGCACGGCGAGGCCCTGGCCTGGGTGCGCAGCCACTGGAGCAGCCCCGAGGCATTGCTGCCCAGGGTGCGCGCGCTGTTCGGCCGCACGCGGAGCGAGGAAGACAGCGCCGACCCACAGGCGCTGATCGAAGCGGTGGTGCAACAACGTGCCGAACGGCTGCGCCAGCTCAAGGCGCCCTGGGCACAGTGGGCCCAGGAACTGCTGCAACTGTGCCATGCCGCACATGCCGCCAAGCAGGTGGACGGGCGCAAGATGCAGCCGCGCTATTTCGAACCCTGGTGCGAGAAGATCGCGGCCTGGGCCCAGGACGAGCAGGCGGTGGAGCTGGATATTGGCACCGGGTTCACCCGCTTCACCCCGCAAGGCATGGCCGAAGCCTGGAAGGGCGAGCCGCCCAGCCACCCGGCGCTGGATGCCATGCCCAGCCTGCGCCTGGAGCTGCAGGCGTTGCCGACCCCGGACGCCCGCCTGCTCGAACACGCCGCCAACTGGGTGTCGAAACGCTTCGAGCAGGAAAAGCGCCGCCGCGCCGAAATGGGCTTCGACGACATGCTGCTGCGTCTCGACTCGGCCTTGGGCGGGACGGCCGGCGAGCGCCTGGCCGGGCTGATCCGCGAACAGTTCCCGGTGGCCCTGATCGATGAATTCCAGGACACCGACCCGGTGCAGTACCGCATCTTCCAGCGTATCTATCGCATCGAGGAGGACGTGCGCGAAACCGGGCTGTTCATGATCGGCGACCCCAAGCAGGCCATCTATGCCTTCCGCGGCGCCGACATCTTCACCTACCTGGGCGCCCGACGCGCCACCCACGGACGGCTGCACAGCCTGGATACCAACTACCGCTCAAGCCAGCCGATGGTCGATGCGGTCAACCATGTATTCATGCGCGCCGAACAGCGCGAGGCCGGTCGCGGGGCGTTCCTGTTCCGCGACGGCGACGAAAACCCCGTCCCCTTCGTGGCGGTCAGGGCGCAGGGGCGCAAGGAGCACCTGCAGGTCGACGGGCAGCCCCTGGCAGCGCTCAACCTGTGGCACCTGGCAAGCGACGAGCCGCTGTCCGGCGCGGTCTATCGCCAACAGGTAGCCGCCAGCTGCGCCACCCAGATCGTCAGCCTGCTCAACGGCGGCCAGCTGGGCACCAGCGGCTTTGTCCAGCCAGGCCAGGCGTTGCGTGGCTGTTTGCCATCGGACATTGCGATCCTGGTTCGCGACGGTCGCGAGGCCCAGCTGATCCGCGCCGAACTGGCCGCCCGCGACGTACGCAGCGTCTACCTGTCGGACAAGGACTCGGTGTTCGCCGCCCAGGAGGCACACGACCTGCTGGCGTGGCTCAAGGCCTGCGCCGAACCCGACAGCGAGCGCCTGCTCAAGGCGGCGCTGGCCAGCGTCACCCTCGACCTGCCGCTGACCCGGCTGGCCCAGCTCAACCAGGACGAGCGGGTGTGGGAACACTGGGTCATGAAGTTCCGCGACTATCGCCACCTCTGGCGCACCCAGGGCGTTCTGCCGATGCTGCGTCACCTGCTGCACGACTTCGACCTGCCCCAGGTACTGATGCGCCGCAGCGATGGCGAACGGGTGCTGACCAACCTGCTGCACCTGGCCGAGCTGCTGCAGCAGGCGGCCACCGAGCTGGACGGCGAGCAGGCGCTGATCCGCCACCTGAGCGAACACCTGGCCAGCTCCGGCCAGGCCGGTGAAGAACAGATCCTGCGCCTGGAAAGCGACGAGCAACTGGTCAAGGTGGTGACCATCCACAAATCCAAGGGGCTGGAATACCCGCTGGTGTTCCTGCCCTTCATCAGCACCGCCAAGCCGGTGGACGGCAAGCGCCTGCCACTGGGCTGGCACGACGCCCAGGGCAATGCCCAGCTGACCCTGACCCCTGATGCCGAGCAGATCGCCCTGGCCGATGACGAGCGCCTGGCCGAAGACCTGCGTCTGCTCTACGTGGCCCTGACCCGTGCCCAGCACGCGTGCTGGCTGGGGGTGGCGGACCTCAAGCGCGGCACCGGCAAGGAGTCGCTGCTGCACCGCTGCGCGCTCGGCTACCTGCTGGGCGGCGGCGCTGTACTGCCGGCTTCCACCGCCCTTGAGGGCTGGCTGCAGGCATTGCAGGAAGGTTGCGCGACCATCCACAGCCAGGTATTGCCCATTGCCGACACCCAGCGCTACCAGGCCCCGCGCAACACCGCCGAGTTGCTTCCGGCCCGCCAGCCGCGCCGCCGCGCCGCAGAGAACTGGTGGATCGCCTCCTACAGTGCACTGCGCATCGGCGAGGAGCTGCTCACCGCCGACAGCTCCCAGGCCCAGCAACTGCTCGATGACGAACCGGCCGATCCGCAGGCCCTGCGCGAAGTCGTGGCGACGGGCGGCGACATCCACCGCTTCCCGCGTGGCCCCAACCCCGGCACCTTCCTCCACGGGCTGCTCGAATGGGCCGGTCACGAAGGCTTCGGCCAGGTGGTCGCGGCGCCCGAGCAACTGCACAAGACCGTGGCCCAGCGCTGCAACCGGCGCGACTGGACCGGCTGGATCAACACCCTCGGCCACTGGCTCGAACACCTGCTGAACGCACCGCTGCACCTGGCACCGGACAGTGCGCCGGTTGCCCTGGGCCAGTTGAGCCAGTACCAGATCGAGATGGAGTTCTGGTTCGCCAGCCATCAGGTCGACGTGCTGGCCCTCGACCGCCTGGTATGCACCCACACCCACGACGGCGCGGCCCGACCGGCCGCGCAGTCGGCGCTGCTCAATGGCATGTTCAAGGGCTTCATCGACCTGGCATTCGAGCACGACGGGCGCTACTACGTGGCCGACTACAAGTCCAACTGGCTGGGCACCGACGACCAGGCCTACAGCGAGCTGGCGATGGAGGGCGCGATCCTCGAGCATCGCTACGACCTGCAGTACGTGCTGTACCTGCTGGCCCTGCACCGTCAGCTGCGTGCCCGCCTGCCCGACTACGACTACGACCGGCATGTGGGCGGCGCGGTGTTCCTGTTCCTGCGTGGGGTGCACGCGGCCAGCCAGGGCTTGTACTTCATCAAGCCGCCGCGCGTGCTGATCGAGCGGCTCGATGCCCTGTTCAGCGGCGCAAGCGCACCGCAGCAACCTGATCTGTTTTCCGGAGACAGCGCATGAGCCGCACGTTCGACGACCTGTTGCCCACCCCTCTGGATGCCGGGCATCTGGCGGCCCTGGCGCCGTTGACGGTGGGCGCCGACCTGCTGGCGCTGCTCGATCGATGGGTCGAGCGCGGCTGGCTGCGAGCACTGGACCGCGCCTTCGTGGCTTTCCTCGGCGAACGCGACCCGCAGGCCGACCCGCTGGTGCTGTTGGCCGCCGCACTGGCCAGCCACCAGTTGGGGCACGGGCACGTGTGCCTGGACCTGGCCGAAACCCTGGCCGAGCCTGACTTTGCCTTGTCGTTGCCACCCGAGGGCGATGCCCTGGCCGGCCCCCTGCTGCTGCCTTCGCAACTGCTGGAGCGCCTCGATCTGGCCACCTGGTGCCAGCGCCTGCAAGGCAGCGCGCTGGTTGCCCTGGGCAGCAGCGAAGCGCAGGCCTCGCGCCCCCTGGTGTTGAGTGGGCAGCGCCTGTACCTGCGCCGCTACTGGGCCTATGAACGGCGCATCGACAGTGCCCTGCGCGAACGCCTGGAACAGGCCGAACCCACGCCCGCCGATTTGCGCGCCCGCCTGGATGCGCTGTTCGAAGGCTCGGCGCTGGCCGGTCAGGTCGACTGGCAGAAGCTCGCCTGCGCGCTGGCCACCCGCAGTGCGTTCAGCATCATCACCGGCGGCCCCGGCACCGGCAAGACCACCACCGTGGTGCGCCTGCTGGCCCTGTTGCAGGCCCCGGCCGTGGAGGTCGGGCGCCCGTTGCGTATCCGCCTGGCCGCACCGACCGGCAAGGCAGCGGCGCGTCTTACCGAATCCATCGGCCAGCAGGTGGAGCGGCTGGCCGTCAGTGACGCCGTGCGCAGCAACATCCCCAGCGATGTCTCCACCGTGCACCGCCTGCTGGGCAGCCGCCCGGGCTCGCGACATTTTCGTCACCACGCCGGCAACCCGTTGCCACTGGACGTGCTGGTGGTCGACGAGGCCTCGATGATCGACCTGGAAATGATGGCCAACCTGCTGGCGGCGATGCCGGGGCATGCGCGCCTGATTCTGCTCGGGGACAAGGACCAGCTGGCGTCGGTCGAGGCCGGCGCAGTGCTGGGCGACCTGTGCCGCGATGCCGAGGCCGGGCGCTACAGCGCTGCCACCCGCAGCTGGCTGGAGCAGGTCAGTGGCGAGTCGCTGGCCGGCAGCGGCCTGGTCGAGGGCGATGCCCAGCGCGACCCCTTGCCCCAGCAAGTGGTGATGTTGCGCCATTCGCGCCGCTTTGGTGAGGGCAGCGGTATCGGCCAGCTGGCGCGCCAGGTCAACGGCCAGCAGCCGGAACAGGCCCGTGCGCTGCTCGAGCAAGGTCTTGCCGACGTGCGCAGCCTGCGCCTGAGCGGCGAGCACGACCGCAAGCTCGACACCCTGCTGCTGCAGGGGCTGGGCCGCGGTGGCGACAGCCCGCAGGGCTATCGTGAGTACCTGCACCTGATTCGCCAGACCCGCCCGGCGCCGGATACCGCCGCTGACGATCCACGCTGGGAGGCGTGGGCACTGAAGGTGCTGCGCGCCTTCGAGCGCTTCCAGCTGCTGTGCGCGGTGCGCAAGGGCCCCTGGGGTGTCGAGGGCCTGAACCAGCGGGTCGGCAAGGTGCTGACGGCGGCCGGTCTGATCGATGGTGAACAGCCCTGGTACGAAGGCCGCCCGGTGCTGATGACGCGCAACGACTATGGTCTGGGCCTGATGAACGGCGATATCGGCATTGCCTTGCGCCTGCCGGACGCCCAGGCCTCCACACCCTTGCTGCGGGTGGCGTTTCCTCGGAACGATGGCCAGGGCGGCGTCAGATTCGTCCTGCCCAGCCGGTTAAGTGAGGTTGAAACCGTGTACGCCATGACGGTGCACAAGTCCCAGGGCTCGGAGTTCTCCCACACGGTTCTGGTGCTTCCCGACGCCTTGAACCCGGTGTTGACCAAGGAACTGATCTACACCGGCATCACCCGCGCCAAGGACTGCTTCAGCCTGATAGAGCCGCGCCAGGGCATTTTCGAGGAGGCGGTGCGGCGCAAGGTCAAGCGTATTTCCGGGCTGATGCTGGAACAGGTGTAAGGCGCCGGCGCAGCCGACGATTCGGCTGATCCGCCCTTGGAGGCGACCTCGCGGGAAAAGCAGGCGTTATGCTATCTTGCCCCCACGCAAGGCATGGTCTTAAGAGATTTCCTATATGAAGGTCGCCGCCCTTACACCGGGACGTGTAAAACGCTGGAGGCTCATGCTGCTGGCGGCGTTGGTGCTGGTACTTCCGCTGCACGGCATGGCCCAGGGCGCCGCGGCCGCCACACTGGCCGAGCAGCGGGCCAAGGCCGTGACCCAGGTGGTACTGGGTATCCTCAGTTACGCGCGCTGGCCGGTGGAACCCGAACAACTGCGCCTGTGCCTGATCGGCCCTACCGAATATGCCGACGACCTGGTCAAGGGGACCACCCAGGCCACCGGCCGGCCGCTGACCGTACGTCGCCTGCTGGCGGGGGATCCGCGTATCCTCACCCAGTGCGACGCGGTGTACATCGGCAAGCTCAGTGGCGAGGCGCGCAGCCAGCTCATCAGCGCGATCAACGGCAAGCCGGTGCTGAGCATCAGCGAAGCGGATGACCCCTGTACGGTCGGCAGCCTGTTCTGCCTGCGGGTCAAGGACACCCAGGTGGCCTTTGACGTGAACCTCGACTCGGTGGCGCGCAGCGGCGTGCGCATCCATCCCAGCGTGCTGCAATTGTCGCGGCGCCGAGCGCTGCAGCCATGATCGGCTGGCTCAAGACACGCGAACGGACCACGTTGCGCGCGGTGCTCAGCCGCGGGCACCTGGGCGTGGCGTTGCTGGCCATCGGGCTGGCCGGCATCTCGCTGACCGTGCTGGGGGTGCTGGCATTGCGCGTCTATGCCAACCACAACCTTCACCTGATTGCCCGTTCGATCAACTACACCGTCGAGGCCGCGGTGGTGTTCAACGACAGCAGCGCCGCCAACGAAGCCCTGGCGCTGATTGCTGCGGCCGAGGAAGTGGCCAACGTCAAGGTCTTCGACGATGCGGACCAGTTGCTGGCCAGTTGGGAGCGCAGTGAAGGCGGCATGCTCGACCAGCTGGAGCTCAAGATCGCCCGGACCCTGCTCGAAGAGCCGATCCGGCTGCCGGTGGTGCACCAGGGCCAGCAGGTGGGGCGCATCGAGCTGGTTGGCCAGGGCGGCAGCCTGATGCGCTTTCTGCTCAGTGGTCTGGCGGGCATTCTGCTGTGCACGGCGCTCAGCGCGGTGAGTGCGCTGTACCTGTCGCGCCGGCTGTTCGCCGATATCGTGGGGCCCCTGCGCGGGCTGGCCAGCGTGGCCCATGCGGCGCGGCGCGAACGCAGCTTCGACCGGCGCGTGCCCTCCACCCAGATCGCCGAACTCAACGAGCTGGGCAACGACTTCAATGCCCTGCTCGACGAAATGGAAGCCTGGCAAAACCACCTGCAGAGCGAGAACGAGACCCTGGCCCACCAGGCCAGCCACGACAGCCTGACCGGCCTGCCCAACCGGGCGTTCTTCGAGGGCCGCCTGAGCCGCAGCCTGCGCAACGCGATCAAGCATGGCGACGGGCTGGCGCTGCTGTTTCTGGACAGCGACCGCTTCAAGGAAATCAACGACAGCTACGGCCATGCCGCAGGCGACGAGGTGCTGGTCGCCGTGGCCAGCCGGGTGCGTGCGCAGCTGCGCGAGCACGACCTGGTGGCGCGTCTGGGGGGGGACGAATTTGCGGTGCTGCTTACCCCTCTGCATCGCTTCGAGGATGCCCAGCGTATCGCCGACAAGATAGCCGCCAGCATGAGCCTGCCTATCCGCCTGCCGGACGGCCAGTGCGTCGTCACCTCGTTGAGCGTAGGCATCGCAGTGTTTCCCGATGACGGCCGTACCCCGGCCGAGTTGCTCAATGCCGCCGATGCGGCGATGTACCAGGCCAAGCGTCACACCCGTGACGGGCCCCAGTCGGCAGAGGCGGAGTTCTCTGCGTCCAGCGCAAAAACAGGAGCTGAACCGTGATTCACCTGACTCGATACCTTCGCTTGCACCTGGCCTTTCTGGCCCTGGCCCTTTTCGCCCTCGGCGGCTGCCAGACCCCGCCGCCCAAGGGCCTGACCCCCGAGCAGATAGCCGTGCTCAAACAGGAGGGGTTCACGCCCACCGACGAGGGCTGGACCTTCGGCCTGTCCGGCAAGGTGCTGTTCGGCAGCGACCTGGATGCACTCAACACCCAGAGCCGCGAGATCGTCGAGCGTATCGGCAAGGCGCTGCTGTCGGTGCACATCGAACGGGTGCGGGTGGATGGCCATACCGATTCATCCGGCAAGGCCAGCTACAACGAACAGCTGTCGGCGCGCAGGGCGGCCAGCGTGGCCAGGGTGCTGGTGGGCGTGGGCATGCGCCCCGAGAACGTCGAGACCCGCGGCCTTGGCAGCCGCGAGCCGGTGGCCAGCAACGACACCGCCGCCGGCCGCACCGAAAACCGCCGCGTGGCGATCGTGGTCGCCTCCGACTAGTCGGCAAAACTCATCGTGTGCGACTCGCCCATCAGCAGGGGCGCGTTGCGCTCGGTCACGTCGCGGATGTAGTCCCACAGCAGCGTGATGCGCTTGAGCTTGCGCAGGTCCTCCCGGCAGTACATCCAGAACTGCCGGGTAATCTCCACTTCCCCCGGCAGCACCGGCACCAGCCGCGGGTCCTGTGCGGCCAGAAAACACGGCAGGATGGCCAGCCCGCGACCCTGCTGGGCCGCCACGTACTGGGCGATCACGCTGGTGCTGCGCAGGTGTGCGGTAGCGGTGGGCAGCAGGTTGGCCAGGTACAGCAGCTCGGAGCTGAATGCCAGGTCGTCCACGTAGCTGATGAACGGGTGCCGGGCCAGGTCGCTGCTGCGCAGGATCGGCTCGTGGTTGTCCAGGTAGTCGCGGGTGGCGTACAGGCGCAGGCGGTAGTCGCACAGCTTGCAGCACACATAGGGTCCGTGTTCCGGGCGCTCCAGCGCGATCACGATGTCGGCCTCGCGTTTGGACAGGCTGATGAAGTGCGGCAGCGGCAGGATATCCACCGAGATCGCCGGGTAGGCATCGACGAAGTGGCTCAACTGCGGGGTGATGAAGAAGCTGCCAAAGCCTTCGGTGCAGCCCATGCGCACATGCCCCGACAGCGCCACGCCCGAGCCGGACACCTGCTCGCAGGCCATGTGCAGGGTGCTCTCGATGGCCTCGGCATAGCTGAGCAGGCGCTGCCCCTCGGCGGTGAGCACGAAGCCGCTGGTGCGCGACTTTTCGAACAGCAACGTGCCCAGCGCCACCTCCAGCGAACTGATGCGCCGCGACACCGTGGTGTAGTCCACGCCCAGGCGCTTGGCCGCGCTGCTGGCCTTGCGCGTGCGCGCCACTTCGAGGAAGAACTTGAGGTCGTCCCAGTTCAGCGACCCCAGGGATGTGATGTTTTTTTGCATGTTGGTCCGGCTTTTATGTGCGTTCTTATTAGAAGTTTGCACATCTATACTCCAATTCAGCCCAGGACCCAAGCACCGTCGCGGCTGCCGCGTCGGCGTTTCTCTCCCTAACAATAAATCCAGGAGAACCCCTCATGAACGCATCCCTCACGCCCGGCCAGACCAAGGTCGACAGCGTCAAGCTGCTGATCGACGGCCAGTGGGTCGAGTCGAAAACCACCGAATGGCGCGACGTGGTCAACCCGGCCACCCAGCAGGTGCTGGCCCGCGTACCCTTTGCCACCGCCGAAGAAGTCGATGCCGCCATCGCTGCCGGCCAGCGTGCGTTCAAGACCTGGCGCGACACCCCGATCGGCGCGCGCATGCGCATCATGCTCAAGCTGCAGGCGCTGATCCGCGAACACTCCAAGCGCATCGCCGTGACCCTGAGCGCCGAGCAGGGCAAGACCATCGCCGACGCCGAAGGCGACATCTTCCGCGGCCTTGAAGTGGTCGAGCATGCGTGCTCCATCGGCACCCTGCAGATGGGCGAGTTCGCCGAGAACGTGGCCGGCGGCGTCGATACCTACACCCTGCGCCAGCCCATCGGCGTGTGCGCCGGCATCACCCCGTTCAACTTCCCGGCAATGATTCCGCTGTGGATGTTCCCGATGGCCATCGTGTGCGGCAACACCTTCGTGCTCAAGCCGTCCGAGCAGGACCCGCTGTCGACCATGATGCTGGTGGAGCTGGCGCTGGAAGCCGGTGTGCCGGCCGGCGTGCTCAACGTGGTGCACGGCGGCAAGCAGGTGGTGGATGCGCTGTGCACCCATACCGACATCAAGGCGATCTCGTTCGTCGGCTCCACCGAGGTCGGCACCCACGTGTACAACCTGTCCGGCCAGCACGGCAAGCGCGTGCAGTCGATGATGGGCGCCAAGAACCACGCCGTGGTGCTGCCCGACGCCAACCGCACGCAAACCCTCAATGCCCTGGTAGGTGCCGGTTTCGGCGCTGCCGGCCAACGCTGCATGGCCACCTCGGTGGCGGTGCTGGTGGGCAAGGCCCGCGAATGGCTGCCGGAGCTCAAGGCCCTGGCCGCCAAGCTCAAGGTCAACGCCGGCAGCGAGCCTGGCACCGATGTGGGCCCGCTGATCTCCAAGCGCGCCAAGGAGCGTGTGCTGGGCCTGATCGAAAGCGGCATCAAGGAAGGCGCCACCCTCGAACTCGATGGCCGCGACGTTCAGGTGCCCGGCTACGAGCAGGGCAACTTCGTCGGCCCCACGCTGTTCTCCGGCGTGACCACCGACATGCAGATCTACACCCAGGAAATCTTCGGCCCGGTGCTTGTGGTGCTGGAGGTCGACACCCTCGACGAGGCCATCGCCCTGGTCAACCGCAACCCGTTCGGCAACGGCACGGGCCTGTTCACCCAGAGCGGCGCCGCGGCGCGCAAGTTCCAGAGCGAGATCGACGTGGGCCAGGTGGGCATCAACATTCCGATCCCGGTGCCGGTACCGTTCTTCAGTTTCACCGGATCGCGCGGCTCCAAGCTGGGTGACCTGGGCCCCTACGGCAAGCAAGTGGTGCAGTTCTACACCCAGACCAAGACCGTCACCGCGCGCTGGTTCGACGACGACAGCGTCAACGATGGCGTGAACACCACCATCAGCCTGCGTTAAGGAGTCGACCATGCGTATTGCATTCATCGGGCTGGGCAACATGGGCGCGCCGATGGCGCGCAACCTGATCAAGGCCGGCCATCAGCTCAGTCTGTTCGACCTGAACAAGGACGTACTGGCAGAACTGGCCGAACTCGGCGGGCAGATCAGTGCCTCGCCCAAGGACGCGGCCAGCGCCAGCGAGCTGGTCATCACCATGCTGCCGGCCGCTGCCCATGTGCGCAGCGTGTACCTCAACGAAGACGGCGTGCTGGCCGGCGTACGCGCCGGTACCCCGGTAGTGGACTGCAGCACCATCGACCCGCAGACCGTGCGTGCGGTGCATGCAGCGGCGGCCAGGCAGGGTGTGGACCTGGCCGATGCGCCGGTGTCGGGCGGCACCGGCGGCGCGGCGGCGGGTACCCTGACCTTCATGGTCGGCGCCAGTGAGGCGCTGTTCGCCACCCTGCAGCCGGTGCTGGCGCAGATGGGGCGCAACATCGTGCACTGCGGCGAGGTGGGTACCGGGCAGATCGCCAAGATCTGCAACAACCTGCTGCTGGGCATCTCGATGATCGGCGTGTCCGAGGCCATGGCCCTGGGCAATGCCCTGGGCATCGACACCAAGGTGCTGGCCGGCATCATCAACAGCTCCACCGGGCGTTGCTGGAGTTCGGACACCTACAACCCGTGGCCGGGCATCGTCGAGACGGCGCCGGCATCACGCGGGTACACCGGTGGCTTTGGTGCGGAGCTGATGCTCAAGGACCTGGGGCTGGCCACCGAGGCGGCGCGTCAGGCGCACCAGCCGGTGATTCTGGGCGCGGTGGCGCAGCAGCTGTACCAGGCGATGAGCCTGCGCGGGGAGGGTGGCAAGGACTTCTCGGCGATCATCGAGGGCTACCGCAAGCCCGAGTAGAAAGCATCGCGGGTCAAGCCCGCTCCCACAGGGACTGTGCTGTTCCTGTGGGAGCGGGCTTGACCCGCGATCGAGTGCGCAGCACTCGCCTGGCCCTCAAGCCCACCAGTACCGTACAAAGTGAAAGAACACCGGCGCCGCGAAACATACCGAATCCATGCGGTCCAGCATGCCGCCGTGCCCCTCGATCATGTGCCCCCAGTCCTTCACCCCGCGGTCACGCTTGATCGCCGACATCACCAGCCCGCCAAAGAAGCCCATGACGTTCACGGTCAGCGCCATCAGCGCCGCCTGCCAGAAGGTGAACGGGGTGATCCAGAACAGCGTCGCGCCGATCAGCGTGGCCAGCGCCACACCGCCCAGCAACCCCTCCAGCGTCTTGGACGGCGACAGCCGCGGCGCCACCTTGCGCTTGCCGAACAGCTTGCCGCACACGTACTGCAGTACATCGGAAATCTGTACCACCAGAATCAGCCAGGCGATCAACAGCAGGTTGCGCCCCTCGAACCCGGGGATATCCAGCGTCATCAGGGCCGGTACCGACGACAGGCAGTACACCGCGATCATCAGCCCCCACTGCACCTTCGAGGCCCGCTCCAGAAAGCGCGTGGTATCGCCGCCGAAACTGGCCAGGATCGGCAGCAGCAAGAACAGGTACACCGGGATGAAGATGCTGAACAACCCGTACCAGTCCATCGCGATCAGCAGGTACTGCACCGGCAGCGCCACATAGAACGCCGCCACCAGTGCCGGGTAGTCGCCACGCCGGGTGGGCGTGAGGGTGAGGAACTCGCGCAGCGCATAGAACGACACGCAATAGAACAGCAGGATGACCCCCAGCTTGCCGAACACGAAGGCCAGGCCGATCACCAGCACCATCACCCACCAGGCATTGATGCGCGCATTGAGGTTGTCGATGACCGCGTGCGGGGCCGGACCCGCGCGCCATTTGAGCAGGCGCCCGATCAGGCTGGCGAGCAGCAGCAGGCCACCGATACCGGCAAACAGCAGAAGTGTGTTGTGGTCCATCTCAGGATTCCTTGGGGGCCAGGGCCAGCAGGGCAAGGCGTGCCCGTTCCAGAAACGCGTGCTTGCTGTCATCGGGCAAGCGTTGCAGAGGCTCGCCGAAGCTCAGGGTGCACAGCAGCGGCAGGGGCAGGGCACGGCCCTTGGGCATCACCCGGTTGAGGTTGGCGATCCACACCGGGATCAGCTCCACCTCGGGGTGGGCACTGGCCAGATGGAACAGCCCGCTCTTGAACGCCAGCAAGGGCTCGTCGCCCAGGTTGCGCGTGCCTTCGGGAAAGAAGATCAGCGAGTCGCCCTGCTCCAGCGCCGCATGGATCGGCTGCAAGGGGTCGCTCTGAGCCTCGCTGTGCTGGCGGTCGATCAGCACGCCGTTGAACACCCGGTTGATCAGAAATTGGCGAATGCCCGGTTTTTGCCAGTAATCGGCCCCGGCCACCGGGCGGGTGTGCCGGCGCAGTTCCTGGGGCAGCGAGGCCCAGATCAGCACGAAGTCCCCGTGGCTGCTGTGGTTGGCGTAGTACAGGCGTTGCACCGGCTGCGGTGTACAGCCCAGCCACAGGGCGCGGGCGCCCGTGATCAGGCGGGCCACCGAGGTGATGCCGAAGGCGGTGAGGGCGGCTAGCATGACGAGGTCCTTATCCGACGAGAGAAAGCCAGGGCAGGCAGAGGATGCCGGCAATCGCCAGCAGTACCTGCACGCCAAGGCACAGCAGTTGCTGGCGCATCAGGCGCAGTGCGGCCCGGCTGCGCGCCTGCCAGTCGCGGTCGTCGACCGGGGCGGGCTTGAGGCCCAGGTCGAACAGCGCCTGGTCCAGCGCGCGGGTAGTTGGCGACAAGGTTGCGGCCTGGGTGGCCAGGTGCGCGAACAGCTCGGCGTCCAGCGCAACCCGCATGCCCCAGTATTTTTGCAGCAGGCCGGCTGCCAGCAGCAGTACGCACAACAGGGCGCCGATCACAGGGGCCGGCGCGCCGGCAAGTGGCGCCAGGCCATAGGCCAGCGCCAGCAGGCTGATGCCGTCCGACAGGCGTTCCACCTGGCGCCCGCGCCGCAACAGGCTGGCCACCAGCGCCAGGTGGGTCTGGCTACTCACAGGCCGCCCCCCGCCGGCAGGCTGTCGATCACCTGGCGGTGCGCCGGGTGCAGCACGACCCCTGGGCGGGCCTGGGCGATCAGTTGCTGGGCCTGCTGCGCGTTCTGGCAGCGCCCGCCGAGTACCAGCCAGGCGGCCACGGCGCAGGCACTGCGCGAGTAACCCAGGGCGCAGCACACCAGTAGCGGGCCCTGCTGGCGCAGTCGCTCGATGGCCTGGGCCGCCTCGCGGCAACGTTCGGCATTGGGCACCACCAGGTCCAGGCAGGGCAGGCTGCAATAGGCCTGGCCCGGCGTGTGTGCCGCCGGCAGTTCTGCACACAGGTCGACCACCGCGGCAAACGATGCCGCCTGACCTCGTGCAGGCACCCGCCCCAGGTACACCCCCTCGCACACCTCGTCGGCCTGTGGATGGCGGCGCGTCCACCAACGCGAATTGAGCCAGGCGCCGATCAGGTACGGCGCCAGCAGCCAGCGCGCGGCATACGACAACTGGCCGCTCGGGCCTTTCTGAAAGCCCTCGGCGCCCAACACGGCATAGTTGAGCGCCACCATCAGCAGTGCGAGGGCGGGCCACAACAGCAACAGGGCGATACCGCCGGCATACAGCGCCAGCCCACCCAGCACGGCGCTGCCCAGCGCGTAGTACGCGGCCAGGCGCCAGCGCCGGCGGTCACGGGTCGGCTGCAGGCTGCCCAGTACCGGCCGGCCCTCCACGGGCCACAGCCATACACACAGCGCGCCTGCCACTGCGCCACTGGGCACGTCGATGAAGTGGTGCTGCCAGGTGGTCAGCACCGACAAACCGATCAACCCCATCCAGCCATGCAGCAGCCAGCGCACCAGCCGCCCACGGGTGTGCCGGGCGAACATCGCCCAGATGATCACCAACAGCGCGATGTGCAGCGAAGGGGCCTGGTTGAACGGCTTGTCGAAGCCCATCAGCACATCGAACAGCCAGCCGAACACACCCTGCAGTTCAGGGCGCTCGAAGGTGAAGCGCAGCGGCCACAGCAGAAAGCCGGCGATGCAGATCAACTGTGCGCTCAGCAGGCGCAAGGCATGCCGGTCCATCTCCAGGCGGCTGAGCGGCAGCAGGAAGGACAACCCGTACAGCAGGTCGATGGACCAGTACGGCAGGATGGTCCACGGCCACAGCGGGATGCTGCTTTCCCAGGCGAACACCAGGCTGCCGACGTCGCTGCGCCCGGCGGTGAAGGTGTTGCTCAGGCCATAGCTCAAGAAGAACAGCGGCCCGAGCAACAGCAGCCAGAGCACGCCGCGCCGGATCAGGCCCGGCTCGCGCACTGTGCTCATTCAGCAACTCGCTGGGCCAGGCTGACGCTGAAGATGCCCCACTCGTCGATGCGCTGGCACACCTTGCGAAAGCCTGCCGCTTCCACCAGCTGGTCCATCTCCACCTGGCTGCGCCGACGCATCACCCAGGCCTGACCGGCGCGGTGGCTGGTCAGGGCGCGGGCGATCATCTCCAGCTGCGGGTGCCACGGCTGGCCGGTGTATACCAGGTAGCCGCCCGGCGCCACGGCCTGGGCCAGGCCGCCCAGCGAGTCGCCGACCATCTGGTTGCTGGCGAACAGTTCATACAGCCCCGATACCACCGCCAGGCTCGGACGCGGTTCAAGGGTGGCCAGGCTCTGCGCATCGAAGGCATCGCCCTGCACGAAGCGGGCGATGTCGGCCAGGCCTTTGTGTTCGATCAGCGCCGTGCCTTCGCGCACGTTGAGCTCGCTGTAGTCGCGCAGCAGGATCGAATCCGGGCGCTGCTCCAGGCCCTGCAGGGCTTCGAGAATGTAGCGGCCATGGCCGGCGGCGATGTCGACGATATGCACCGGTGCGCCTTGTTCGCGCAGGCGCTCGATGGCCAGGCGCAACAGCTCTTCCACATGCAGCTTGCGCTGGCGGATGCCCTTCCAGCCGATGGCGTCGAGGTAGTTGCGGTCGATCATGCGGCCCAGCTTGCCCTTGCCGGTGGCCTGGTTGCGGTAGACGTAGTCCAGCGTGCTGCCCGAATCGAAACCGGTGTCGAAGCCCAGCTTGACCCCGCTCGACAGGCCCTTGCCCAGGCGCAGGCCGGCGCGGGTTGCGCGCCAGTACAGGTCGGCCGGCGAGTTGTGCGGCAGCGGCGCGGCCAGGCTTTCGGCCTCGGCGCAGCTGGCGCCGAGCTGGTCGGCATCGAGCAGCGACGGGCGCTGGGGCGCCACGCTGAAGCAGTGCTCCACGAAGCGCCGGATACGCGCCAGCGCATGCCCGCGATCACGCTCGCCGAGGGTGTCGTGGAAGAAGCCGGGCAGCACGTGCTTTTCCTTGTGCACGCTGCCCAGGCGCTCGAAGAACTGCTCCTGCGGCTGGCGCTTGACCACGAAGTCGGCGCCGGAAATCAGCAATTGGGTCGGCACCTGGATCGCCTGGGCATCGGCCACCACGCGATCGGCAGCTTCGTACAGCCCAAGCAGCATGTTCACCGAAATCGGCCGGCTGATCAGCGGGTCGTTTTCATACGAGGCGATGCGCTCGGGGTCGTGGCTGAGCAGGCGCGGCTTGACGTAGCTGTTGACGAAGAAGTTGCCGCGCCAGGCGCGCATCAGCTTGAGCCCCGGGCGGGCGAACGGCACGTACAGCTTGACCTTGAAGGCCGGCGAGGCGAGCACCAGGCAGCGCACCTTCGGCGCATAGTCATGCGCCCAGGTTGCGATCAGCACGGCGCCGACGCTTTGCGCCAGCACCGCCATGTCCTGTTCGTCGATGGCGTGCTCGCGGGCGATGTGCTCGATGAAGGTCTGCACATCGCGCACGCTGCACGCGAAGCTCGGGCTGTCGCCACGGGCCCCGGGCGACTCGCCATGGCCACGGGCGTCCCAGGCGAAGAAGTCATGGCCGGGCAGGTCGAGTTCATCCACCAGGTGGGCCATGCGCCCGCCGTGTTCGTGGCCACGGTGGAACAGCACCACGGCGCGGCGCGGTTGGCCGGGCTGGCGGTTGGCCGGCCAGTGGCGGTAATGCAGTTCTACGCCGTCATGGGTGGTGAAATGCAGGGATTGCGCGGTGCGCATGGCAAATATCCTTATCTGGCTCGGAGGGCTTCAGCGGGGTTGCGCCAGGCCTCGGCTCACCCGGTTGTAGAGGGTATGAAGCGACAGCAACAGCACCACCAGCAACACGCCGTTGAGCCACGCTGCGCTCAGCAGGCCGGTGGCCACGCCGGCACCGAGCACACCGAACACGAAGGCACGGTCGCTCTTGCCCATCGGGCCGTCATAACGGCGTTCGGCGCCTACCAGCGGGCCCATCACCCCGGCGTATTCGCTCACCAGCGCGGCCAGCACCACAATCACCACCAGCGCCGGCGACACGCCCGGCAGCAGGGCGAAGGGCAGGTACAGTGCGCTGTCGGCGACCACGTCGCACAGCTCGTTGAGGTAGGCACCCAGGCGTGACTGCTGGCCGAATTCCCGGGCGAGCATGCCGTCGATGGCATTGAGCGCCATGCGCAGCAGCATCCAGGCCGGCACCAGGGCGAACAGCCAGGTGATGTGCGGTGCGGCGGCCAGCAGCAGGCCGAGCGCCACGCTGACCGCCGCGGCGGCGACCGTCACCTGGTTGGCAGTTATGCCGCGCTCGTACAGACGCTTGACCATAGGGCGCAGCAGCGCCTGGAAGCGCGGTTTCAACTGGTAGATCGACGGCACGGAAAACTCCCTTTACGGCTCGTAGGCACGGCATTGTCTTGTTACATAGCGGTGCGCGAAGGCGATTGTGGGTGGATTGTCCCTGCCGGGGCAATAGCACCTGCCGACAAGCTTTGCAGAAGTGTGCGCGTGTGCCCGGGAAGCGCCGAAAAATTGCGGCTGCACAGGCGCAGCTGGCGTTGTGCCCAGGGTTCGTCCAGCGCCAGGCTGTGCAGCGCCAGTACCCCTTGCCAGCGTTGCACGGCAGCCTGCGGCACGATGCCCAGGCCTGCGCCATGGGCCACCATGCGGATCACCCCGTCGAAGCCTTCGGCACGTACCCGCACCTGCAGCCGGCGCCCCAGGTGCAGGGCCTGTTCCTCCAGGTACAGGGCCAGGGCGCTGTCTGCCTGCAGGCCGACATGGCCATGTTCAAGGGTGTCGGCAAAGCGCAGGTGCGGGTGGCTGGCCAGCGGGTGATCCGGCGCCATGATCAGCACCAGCGGGTCGTCGCGAAACGCCACGCTCTGCAGGTGCTCGCTGGCCACGGCATTGGAGATGATGCCCAGGTCGGCCTCGCCCTGGGTGATCGCCTGCACGATACGCAGGCTGGGCAATTCGACCACGTCCACGTCGATGGCCGGGTGGCGGGCCAGAAACGTCGCCAGCAATTCGGGCAGGTACTCGGTCAGCGCCGCGGTGTTGCACAGCAGCCGCACCTGGCCCTGCAACCCCTGGGCATACTGGCCCAGGTCGAATTGCAGCCGCTGCACCTGCTGGCCGATCTGGCGCGCATGGTTGACCAGGGCCTGGCCGGCGGCCGTGGGTTGCACGCCGCGCCGGTTGCGCTGCAGCAGCGGTACGCCCAGCGAGCTTTCCATGGCGCGAATGCGCGCGCTGGCCGCCGGCAGCGACAGGTGGCTGCGCTGGGCGCCGGCGGTGATGTTGCCGCACTCCACGGTGTGCAGAAACAGTCGTAGGTCAATCAGATCGAAATGCATGAGCCTCTGCCTGGGCAATAGTCTGGCTCAGTATATGGCAACTGTTCAGGGGCGTGCGGGCAGGGCAGCATGGGCCCATGACGACTTTATTCGGCTTCTATCAGGCTATCGGCCCGGCGCTGTCGCTGCTGGTTGTGCTTACCTTCGTGCTGGCAGGCACGGTCAAGGGCGTGATCGGCCTGGGCCTGCCCACCGTGGCCATGGGGTTGCTGGGGCTGGCTATGTCACCGGCGCAGGCTGCCGCGCTGCTGATCGTGCCGTCGACGGTCACCAACCTTTGGCAGCTGGCGGCGGGTGGCCACTTGCGTGCATTGCTGCGCAGGCTCTGGCCGATGCAACTGATGATCCTCATCGGCACCTTGCTGGGCAGTGTCTGGCTGGGCATCGACAGTGGCGCGTGGGCGGCGCACGCATTGGGCGTGGCGTTGCTGGTGTATGCACTGTACGGCCTGTGCCACCCAGGCCTGCACCTGGCCCCCCGCCACGAGCGCTGGCTGGGCCCGCTGTGCGGGTTGGTGACGGGCATCATCACCGCCGCCACCGGGGTGTTCGTGATACCGGCCGTACCGTACCTGCAGGCCCTGGGCCTGCACCGTGAACAGATGGTGCAGGCGCTGGGCCTGTCATTCACCGTCTCGACCCTGGCGCTGGCCGTGGGCCTTGCCGGGCAGGGCGCACTGGGCGGCGAGGCGCTGGTGGCCTCGCTGGTGGTGCTGATACCGGCATTGCTGGGCATGTGGCTGGGCCAGTGCCTGCGTCAGCGCATCAGTGCCGTGCTGTTCAAACGCTGCTTTTTCATCGGCCTGGCGCTGCTGGGCGCCCATCTGGCGCTCAACGGCTAGCCGAGGACGGGCTGAGCATCTCGATCAACTGGATGTCGAAGTCGCGCTCAAGGTATTCCATGCGCCGCTCGGCAAACTGCTGCATGTGCGGCAGCGCCGAATGCACATCCAGTGCGGCCTTGCTGGCCCAGATTTCGTAGAACACGAACAGGCTCGGGTCCTGCCGGTCGCGCAGCATGTGGTACTCGATGCAGCCGGGCTCGGCACGGCTGGGTTCTACATAGCTGCGAAACAGCGCCTCGAACTCCTCGGCCTTTTCGGGGCGGGTCTTGGCTTTGAGGATGAAACCGTAGGGTTCGCTCATGGGGAGGCTCCTGTAAAAAGTGAGCCAATCTTATTTCAACAATAAGCGCTGAATTCGTGCTTTTTGGTCAAAAGCGTTTTGCCCGCGCGAGGGTATTTGCGCTGCGCTGAACTGATTAATCTGCCGCCATCACATTCACCGGGCCGCCCCTTCTGTTGGCCGCCCCGAACACACATGAGGCAGATGATGAAGAAGATCCTGTTGCTCAACGGCGGCAAGCAGTTCGCCCACTCCGATGGCCGCCTGAACGAGACCCTGCACGAGGCCGCGCTGGCGTTTCTCGACCGCGCCGGTTTCGACGTCAAGAGCACCTACATCGATGGCGGCTACGACGTTGCCGAAGAAGTGCAGAAGTACCTCTGGGCCGACGTGGTCATCTACCAGATGCCCGGTTGGTGGATGGGCGCGCCGTGGACCGTCAAGCAGT
Source organism: Pseudomonas sp. UBA7500 (assembly GCF_002478435.1). Taxonomy (NCBI): domain Bacteria; kingdom Pseudomonadati; phylum Pseudomonadota; class Gammaproteobacteria; order Pseudomonadales; family Pseudomonadaceae; genus Pseudomonas; species Pseudomonas sp. UBA7500. The sequence goes on from NZ_DLNW01000022.1 coordinate 23,677, forward strand.
ACCTGGACGAAGTGTTTACCGCCGGCCACGGCAGCCTCTACGCCAGCGACGGGCGCACCCGCTCCGATGCGTCGAGCAAGTACGGCAGCGGCGGCCTGATCCAGGGCAAGCAGTACATGCTGTCGCTGACCTGGAACGCACCGCAGGAAGCGTTCGACGATCCGGCGCAGTTTTTCGAAGGCAAGGGCGTGGACGCGGTGTACTTCCCGTTCCACAAGGCCAACCAGTTCCTGGGCATGAGCGGTCTGCCGACCTACCTGGCCACCGACGTGATGAAGAACCCCAACGTCGAGGCTGCCGTGGCCGGCTACGAGCAGCACCTGGCCCGGGTTTTCCACACTGGCGCCTGATGAAGGGTTGCGCGGGCAACGCCAAGCGGCTATCTATCACGGCTGAACGCCACACCAGGGAACAGCCGTGAAAGCCAGGTCCGATGAATTGCAGATGTTCGTCTCGGTCATCGAGTGCGGCTCTATTTCCGCCGCCGCCGAACAGGGCGGGCAGACCCCGTCGGCCATCAGCCGCAGCCTGTCGCGGCTGGAGGCCAAGCTGGGCACCACGCTGATCAACCGCACCACGCGGCGCATGGACCTCACCGAAGAGGGGCGGTTTTTCTTCGAGCGTGCCAAGGCCATCCTGCAACAGATGGACGAACTCGAAGAGCGCCTGAGCCTGCACCGCCAGACCCCGTCCGGGCGCTTGCGCATCAATGCGGCGGCGCCGTTCATGCTGCATGCCATCGTGCCCTGGGTGGGGGAGTTCCGCCAGCTGTACCCGGATATCCAGCTGGAGCTCAACACCGACGACCTGATCATCGACCTGCTCGAACAGAGCACCGATATCGCCATCCGCATCGGCGAGCTGGCCGACTCCAGCCTGCACGCCCGCTCGCTGGGGTGCAGCCCGCTGCATGTGCTGGCCAGCCCCGCGTACCTTGCGCGGCGCGGTACGCCACGGCATGTGGAGGAACTGGCCGGGCATTCGCTGCTGGGCTTCACCCAGACCGAAACCCTCAATCACTGGCCGCTGCGCCACACCGAAGGCGACCGCCTGGCGATCCGCCCCGACCTGTGCGCCTCCAGCGGCGAAACCCTGCGTCACCTGGCGCTGGCCGGCGAAGGCATCGCCTGCCTGTCGCACTTCATGACCCACGAAGACCTCCAGGCCGGCCGCCTGCAACTGGTGCTGGCCGAGGCCAACAGCGGCTATCGCCAGCCGATCAACGCGGTGTACTACCGCAACTCGCAACTGGCCCTGCGTATTCAGTGCTTTCTGGATTTCATCCAGCACAAGCTGTCGATCTACGCCTGCTGAAAACCGCAGGCGGCATTTGAAAAATCCCTGGGCATGCGCCTTAATGGTTGTTCGATAAAAACAACACCAAGGAAACCCGCATGCGCACTCTGATGTTTCGAACGCTGACCTTGAGCGCTGCGATCGTCGCCAGCTCATCAGCCTATGCCGTGACGCTGGACGGCGGCGCGGTGGCCGCGCCCGATCAATATGGTGCACAGGTCGCCGCCGACATCCTCAAGAAGGGCGGCAACGCAGTGGACGCCGCGGTGGCCACTGCCTTCACCCTGGCCGTTACCTACCCCGAGGCCGGCAACATCGGCGGCGGCGGTTTCATGACCCTGTACATGGATGGCAAACCCTACTTCCTCGACTACCGTGAAGTGGCGCCCAAGGCGGCCAGCCGCAACATGTACCTGGACGACAAAGGCGAGATCATCGAGAACCTCAGCCTGGTGGGCGCCCGGGCCGCCGGGGTGCCGGGCACGGTGATGGGCCTGTGGGAGGCGCACCAGAAGTTCGGCAAGCTGCCCTGGGCCGAGCTGCTGACCCCGGCGGTGGGCTACGCGAAGAACGGCTTCAAGATCGCCGCCAAGCAGTACCAGTACCGCGAAGATGCCCAGGGGCTGTTCAAGGACAGCACCAACTTCAACGACTATTTCGGCAGCATGAAGGTGGGCGAGACCTTCAGGCAGCCCGAGCTGGCGCAGACCCTGGAGCGCATTGCCGACAAGGGTGTGAGCGAGTTCTACCAGGGCAAGACCGCCGACCTGCTGGTGGCGCAGATGCAGGCCGACAAGGGCCTGGTCAGCAAGGAAGACCTCAAGGACTACAAGGCCGTGTGGCGTGAGCCGATGGGCATCGAATGGCGTGGCAACGTGGTCTACACCGCGCCGCTGCCCAGCTCGGGCGGCATCGCGCTGGCGCAGTTGCTGGGCATCAAGGAAAACCGCGCAGTCGACTTCAAGGGTGTCGAGCTGAACTCGGCACGCTACATCCACCTGCTTTCGGAAATCGAGAAGCGTGTGTTCGCCGACCGTGCCGACTACCTGGGCGACCCGGCGTTTTCCAAGGTGCCGGTGGCGCAGCTGATTGCCAAGGACTACCTGGCCAAGCGCGCGCAAGAGGTCAACCCGACCGCCATCTCCGACACCGCCAAGGTGCGCCCGGGGCTGGAGCCGCACCAGACCACGCACTTCTCCATCGTCGACAAGCAGGGCAACGCGGTCAGCAACACCTACACCTTGAACTGGGACTACGGCAGCGGCGTGGTGGTGAAGGGCGCGGGCTTCCTGCTCAATGACGAGATGGACGACTTCAGTGCCAAGCCGGGTGTGGCGAACGCCTTCGGTGTGGTCGGTGGCGATGCCAATGCCATCGAGCCGGGCAAGCGCATGCTGTCGTCGATGGCCCCGAGCCTGGTGACCCGCGATGGCAAGGTCACGCTGGTGCTGGGTACGCCGGGTGGCTCGCGGATCTTCACCTCGATCTTCCAGGTGCTCAACAACCTGTACGACTACAACCTGCCGCTGGAGAAGGCGGTGGCGGCGCAGCGTGTGCACCACCAGTTACTGCCCAAGGACACTATCTACTACGACGCCTATGCGCCGCTCGATGGCAAGGTGGCCGAGGAACTGAAGAAGATGGGCTACACCCTGGAGGACCAGGGCTGGGAGATGGGCGATATCCAGGCGATCCGGGTGACGGGTTCGGCGCTGGAAACCGCGTCTGACCCGCGTGGACGCGGGGTGGGGCAGGTCGTCAAGTAAGGGCTGACAGCATCGCGGGCCAAGTCCGCTCCCACAAGGTTTCGCTGAACCTGGTGGGAGCGGGCTTGACCCGCGATGGCTACGCCGTCCGATTCGGTCAGACGCGGAAGTGGCTGACCAGCATCTGCAACTGATTGCCCAGGCGCGCCAGCTCGACGCTGGATGCCGCCGTCTCCTGGCTCGCCGCCGCCGTCTGCTCCGACACATCACGCACGTTCAGGATGCTGCGGCTGATCTCTTCGGCCACCGCGCTCTGCTGCTCGGCCGCCGCGGCGATCTGCTGGTTCATCGACTGGATGTTCGACACCACGCGGGTGATGTTCTCCAGCGAGGCACCCGCCTTGCGCGTCAGCTCCACGCTGCTGTCGGTCAGGCTGCGGCTGCCATGCATCACGTTGGCCACCTGCTGGGTGCCGCTTTGCAGGCCCGCCACCAGCACCTCGATTTCCTCGGTGGACTTCTGGGTGCGCTGCGCCAGGCCGCGCACTTCATCGGCCACCACGGCAAAACCACGCCCGGCTTCACCCGCCCGTGCCGCTTCGATCGCGGCGTTGAGCGCCAGCAGGTTGGTCTGTTCGGCCACCGACTTGATCACGTCCATCACGCTGCCGATCTTCTGGCTTTCCTGCTGCAACTGGCCCATGGCCTCGGTGGAGCGGTTGACCTCGACCGCCAGGCGCTCGATCTGCGCGATGGCCTGGGCCACCACCTGGTCACCGGCGCGGGCCTGGCCGTCGGCGTCGGTGGCGGCCTCGGACGCCTGCTCGGCATTGCGCGCCACTTCCTGCACGGTGGCCGCCATTTCGTGCATGGCGGTGGCCACCTGGTCGGTCTCGACCTTCTGGCTGTTGACCCCGGCGTTGGTCTGCTCGGTGACCGCCGACAGCTCTTCGGCCGCACTGGCGATCTGGGTCACGCCGTCACGGATGCCGCCGATCAGGTCGCGCAGGGTTTCGCCCATGCGCTGGATGCCTTGTTGCAGCACGCCCAGTTCGTCACGGCGGGTGACGCGCAGGGTGTGGGTCAGGTCGCCGGTGGCGATCTTCTCGACCACTTCCAGGGTTTCGCGCAGCGGGCGGGTGATCTGGCGGGTGATGATGATCGCCGCCAGCACGCCGAACAGCAGCGCCGCCAGGGTGCTTGCCAGTTGCCAGGTACGCGCCTGGGCACTTTCGAGGTCGCGACGTTGCAGCTGGATGGCGTACAGCTCATCGCTCAGGCGCACGATGTCGTAGCCCTGGGTGGTCATTTCCTTGCGCGCCTCGCCGATCGCCGTGTTGGCGGCCTTGAAGCTGCGCACCGCTTCGGCGTAGTGCAGGGTGGCGGCCTCGAGCGGTCGGGCACGAGCATCGGTGGCGGCCAGCTGGCGGGTTTCGGCCAGGGTGGCGTCGAGCTGGCGGGCGGCGACCTGTTCGGTTTCCGGGGTGAGGTCGGCGATGTAGCCGCGCACCTCGAAGCGGGCCAGCAGCAGGTGCTGGCGTACGGTGGTCAGGCGCTTGAGATGTTCCAGGCGCTCGCTGTCACTCTGGCCAGAGGACAGGCTGTCGGCCAGCAGGGTTTCCATCAGGGCACCGGCCTCATTGGCGGTAACGCCCATGCTGCGGCGCGCTTCGCCACCCTGCTTGTAGGCGCTGCGCATCTTGGCCAGGGACACCTCGTAGGCGGCGACCACCTGCGCCTGTTCGCGCAGCAGCTTGACGTTCTCCGGGCTCTTGAAGGTGTTCAGCAGGTTCTGCTGGCGGGCCTTGAAGGTATCCAGCTTGGCCTGGACATTCTGGGCGAGCTTGTCGTCACCGTCGGCAATCATGTACTGCAGGCGGGCGATGCGCAGTTCGGTGAGCTCGTTGTTGAGCTGGGTGATGTCGCTCATCCAGTTGCTGCGGTCGATCAGACCGCCCAGGCTGGTCCAGCCGGTCAGGGCCAACAGGCCGGTCAGCAGCAGCACCAGGCCGAAGCCCAGGGCGAGTTTCAGGTTGACGCTGATATTGGCAAACCAGCTGTTCATGCGATCCCTCCAGGATTCTGTGCGCTCTTTGATCTAAATCGCTGGAGGTTGTTTTTCTTGGAGGCCAGCTGACGTGAGCTGCCTTTATCGGCGGGATGTTGCAGAGCTGAAACGCTTTTTCTCCAATTCCGACGAAAACCATCAACAAAATGTTTAGGGTGTTTGCGCGAGGCCGCAAACACCCCATTACAGGCGTCAGAGTCTGCTGGCGCCAAAGGTGTCGCACTGGTTGAGGTCGCCCTTGGCGAAGCCGGTCTTGAACCAGCGCACGCGCTGCGCGGAAGTGCCGTGGGTGAACGAGTCGGGCACCACGCGGCCTTTGCTCTGCTGCTGCAGGCGGTCATCGCCGATCGCGTTGGCGGCGTTCAGGGCCTCTTCGATATCGCCCGGCTCCAGCCAGTTATGGCGTTGCTGTGCCTGGTAGGCCCACACGCCGGCCAGGCAGTCGGCCTGCAGTTCCTGACGTACCAGCAGGCCGTTGTCGCCTTGCAGGCGCTGGCCGCTGCGACGAGCCTGGTCGATCCTGGCTGACACCCCCAGCAGAGTCTGCACATGGTGGCCGACCTCGTGGGCGATCACGTAGGCCTGGGCAAAGTCGCCCGCTGCCGCGAAGCGGGTTTCCATCTCCTTGAAGAAGCTCATGTCCAGGTACACCTGCTGGTCGGCCGGGCAATAGAACGGGCCGGTCGCCGACGAGGCAAAGCCACAGGCGGAGTTGACCTGACCGCTGAACAGCTTGAGGGTCGGGTCCTTGTACTGGCGCCCGGCCTGGGCAAACAGGGCGCGCCAGGTGTCTTCGGTGTCGCCCAGGATGCTGGCGACGAACTCGGCCTGTTCGTCGCCGGCCGGTGGTGCCTTGCGCTCGCCGGTGCTTGCCGGCGCGCTCTGTTCGCTCATCTGCCCGCTCAGCTGGCCAAGGATCTGCATCGGGTCCTGCCCGGTCAGCAGGCCGATCCCCACGATCAGTACCACCGCCGTCAGGCTCAGGCCCTTGCCGCCCAGGCGCATGCCACCACCACCGCCGCCTTCACCGCGAGCGTCGACCACGTTGTCGCTGCGCCTGCCTTTTCGCCAGAGCATGAGCGTTCTCCCAAGCTTGAAATATGAAGATAAAGATTAGTCCACCCAGCCCGGCGGCGTCAGCGCTTTGGACATAACCATACGGTTATGGGTTCAAGGATTCTTTTCAATGTTCGCCGGTGCATGCCTCGGCCACACTGCCCATCACTCCTGCCCGTACAGGCCTCCAAAAATCCAATAAGAGGAGAACGGCATGTCTGCACAAGACACCAGTCGTTTCGTTATCCGTGATCGGAACTGGCATCCGAAAGCCCTTACCCCCGACTACAAGACCTCCGTCGCGCGCTCGCCTCGCCAGGCGCTGGTGAGCATTCCACAGTCCGTCAGCGAAAGCACTGGGCCGGATTTCTCCCACCTGAAATTTGCCGAGCACGACAATGACCTGCTGCTGAACTTCAACCACGGCGGCCTGCCCATCGGCGAGCGCATCATCGTGGCCGGGCGCGTGTGCGACCAGTACGGCAAGCCGATCCCGCACACCCTGGTCGAAATGTGGCAGGCCAATGCCGGCGGCCGCTATCGCCACAAGAACGATCGCTATCTGGCGCCGCTGGACCCCAACTTCGGGGGGGTGGGGCGCGCGCTGACCGACAGCGAGGGTTACTACAGTTTCCGTACCATCAAGCCGGGCCCGTACCCGTGGCGCAACGGCCCCAACGACTGGCGCCCGGCGCATATCCACGTGTCGATCAGCGGCCCGTCGATTGCCACGCGTCTGATCACCCAGCTGTACTTCGAAGGCGACCCGCTGATCCCGATGTGCCCGATCGTCAAGTCGATCGCCAACCCGGACGCGGTACAGAGCCTGATCGCCCGGCTCGACATGGCCAATGCCAACCCCATGGACTGCCTGGCCTACCGCTTCGACATCGTTCTGCGCGGCCAGCGCAAGACTCACTTCGAAAACCGCTGAGGAGCCCCGTCATGCCTATCGAACTGCTGCCGGAAACCCCATCGCAGACCGCCGGCCCCTACGTGCACATCGGCCTGGCCCTGGAAGCGGCCGGCAACCCGACCCGTGACCAGGAAATCTGGAATCGCATGGCGCGCAGCGATGCGCCCGGCGAGCACATCCTGCTGATCGGTCACGTCTACGACGGCAACGGCCACCTGGTGCGCGACTCGTTCCTGGAGTTCTGGCAGGCCGACGCGGCCGGGCAGTACCACAGCGAATTCAACCTGGAACAACCGTTCAACAGCTTCGGACGCACCGCCACCACCTTCGATGCCGGTGAATGGACGCTGCAGACGGTCAAGCCCGGTGTGGTCGCCAATGCCGCCGGCGTGCCGATGGCACCGCATATCAATGTCAGCCTGTTCGCCCGCGGCATCAACATCCACCTGCACACGCGGCTGTACTTCGACGACGAAGGCCAGGCCAATGCCAAGTGCCCGGTGCTCAACCTGATCGAACAGCCACAACGCCGCGAGACCTTGGTCGCGCGGCGCTGCGAAGTGGATGGCAAGCTGGCCTACCGTTTCGATATCCGCATCCAGGGTGAAGGCGAAACGGTGTTCTTCGATTTCTGAGGCCGCCTAGCGGGGCACCGGGTTCAGGTCGAAGTGGTTGCGCTGGTACTGGAACAGCAGGCAAGGCTCCTTCTTGGCGGTCATCTTGCAACCGCTCTCATGTTCCAGCCCGGCCGGCAACTGGTAGTACGAACCGGCCGGGTACTCGGTCTCGACCAGCTTGCCGTTCTTGTCCTTGATGCGGGCGTAGAACACGCCGCTCATCACCACGGTCGGCAACGTCTCGGTGTGGGTGTGGTAGCCATTATCCACACCGGGACGGAAACTGACGAAGGCCTCGTAGGCACCATTGCCCAGGATGTCGCCCTGCACGTTAGCGTAGGTGACGTTGTTGTTGGTGCCCGGTACCACTTTCCAGGTCAGAGCATTTTTCGGCAGGGAGATGAGTGGGGCGGTGCAGTAGCAGACCGCAGCCACGGCGGTAGTGGCGCAAGCTGCCAACAGCAAGCCGGCGGCGGTAACTCGAAGTGCTTTCATGGTTGAAACCCTCTGATGAACAATCGAAAGAAGGTTAATCAAACAACGAACGCACAAATACGGCAGAAGCAGCCCAGAACCTGTGTGCTTCTTGCACAGATCACATCTTGATTTCCCATCGTGGTTCAGCGTAGTACGCCCGCGCATACTCGACCAATGCCCGAACCTTGGGCGCCAGATAGCGGCTTTGGGGGAACATCGCGTACACGTGCCGGGAGGGCTGCTGCCATTCGGGCAGCACCTGTACCAGGCGCCCGTCGAGCAGGGCGTCATGCACGATGAAGCGGTCGAAGCTGGCGATACCCAGGCCGGCAATGGCCGCCGTACGCAACGCCATCGGCGAGTTGGCGCTCAGCCGGCTGGGCATTGCCACGTCCAGGCGCTGCCCGTCGGGCCCCTGCAGGCTCAGCCGTTGCGGCTGGGCCAGGCGGTTGTAGCCGAGCAACGCATGCTCGCCCAGGGTGTGCGGTTCGATGGGGGCCGGCCAGCGCTGCAGGTACGCGGGGGCGGCTACCAGCACGACTTCGCTGACGGCCAGTTGCCGGGCCACCAGGTTGGAGTCGGGCAGGTGGGTGGTCACCCGCAGGCACACATCGACCCCTTCTTCGAGCATGTCCACGAAGCGGTCGGTGCAGATGAGCTCCACCTGCAACTGGTCGAAGCGCTCGACGAAGTCCGGTAGCCAGCGCCCCAGCTCCAGTTCACCGAATGCCGTGGCCACGCTCAGGCGCAGGGTGCCTGTGGGTTGCTGCTGGTGTTCGGAAATCTCCAGGCTCATGGCTTCGAGCTGCTCCAGCACCTGCACGCAATGGCGGTAGCACAGTGCGCCGGCTTCGGTGACGTGCAGGCGCCGCGTGGTGCGGCTGAGCAACTGGGTGCCGAGGTGGCGCTCCAGGTTCTTGACCTGGCGCGACAGCACGGTGTGCGATTGCCCGGTCAGGGCCGCAGCGGCGCTGAAACCACCACTCTCTACCACGCGGCGAAACGCCTGCATCGCGCTGATCTGGTCCATGGTCGGCTGGCTCTCATGAAGGAGTCGGGTCGCCAGTCTAGCAGCAGCCGGCGCGCCTACTCGTAGGCACTGACCCCGGCAATGTGCCGCCCGGCGATGTAGCCGAAGGTGGTCGCCGGCCCCAGATTGATCCCGCCCGCCGGGTAATGCCCGCCCATGATGCTGAGCATGTCGCTGCCGGCGGCATACAGGCCGGCAATTGGCTGCTGCTGTGCATCCAGTACCTGGGCGTGGGCATTGGTCCTGAGCCCGGCAAAGGTGCCGAAGCAGCCCGGCTCCACCTTCACCGCATAGAACGGCCCCTGCTCGATGGGCGCCACGCACGGGTTGGGCCGGTGCAGCGCATCGCCCTGCTTGCGGTTGTAGGGCGTGCTGCCACGGCCGAACTGCGGGTCTTCGCCGTGGCGCGCATGGCGGTTGTAGTCGCTGAGCGTGGTACTCAGGCCCTGGGGGTCGATGCCGCAGGCGATGGCCAGCGCCTCGATGCTGTCGCCGCACTTGAGGTAGCCGCTGCGAATGAAGGGCGCCACCGGCAGTGGGAAGGGCCGGGAGATGCCCAGGCCGTAGCGGCGCTGGAAGGCGTGGCTGCAGATCAGCCACGAGGCCACCTGCTCGCCGGGCGCGCTGGCGACCATTGCGCTCACGTAGTCGTAGTAGCCGTTGGCTTCGTTGACGAAGCGCTTGCCGTTGGCCAGCACACCGATGATGCCGGGCTTGGCACGTTCGATGATGTGCGGGAAATGGCCGAAGCTGCCGTCCTTGTACGGCACTTTCGACACCGGGGCCCAGGCCACCGGGCTTGCCAGGTCGTCGACCACGTGTGCGCCCACGCTCTCGCCCAGGCGCAGGCCATCGCCGCTGGCGCCCAGCGGCGGCAAGGCCAGGTGCTCATGCCCGGTGGGGGTACGCGGGAACAGCGCCTTGCGCCGCTCGATATCGTTGGGGAAGCCGCCGGCTGCCAGCACCACGGCCTTGCGCGCATGAATGCTCACGTCGCCGTTGGCCGTCTGCACCACCGCCCCCGTCACCCGGCCAGCGTTGTGCAGCAGGCGCTGCGCCGGGGCCGATGCCCACAGCAGCACGCCGAGGTCTTCGGCCGACTTGGCCAGGCGCGCGATCAGGGCCACGCCGTTGACCAGCTGCATCGCCCGGCCGTAGCGTGCGAGGTCGAGCAGATGGCGTGCCAGGCGCTTGCCCACATGCAGCAGCGAGCGCCACGAACGGGTCAGGGTGAGAAAGGCGGTAAGGTCCTTGCCGGCCATGATCGGCATGCCCATGAATGAGGTTTCGCGCATCGTGCGGCGCAGCTGCCTGAGCAGCTTGCCGACCTTGCGCCCGTCATACGGGGCGGCGATCACCGAGCGCCCGCCCGTGCCGGCCCCGGGCGTGTCGCCGTGGATATCGGCAATGCCGTTGCCGTCGGCGAACTGCAGGGCGGTATGGCGTTCGAAGAACGACACCATGTGGGGCGCCGCCTCCAGGAACGCATCGATCATCGCCGGTTCGAAGCGTTCGCCCAGTTCGTGTTGCAGGTAGGTGCGCGGCAGCGAACGGTCCTCGACGATGCCGGCGCGCTGTGCCAGCGGGTTGCACGGTACCCACATCCAGCCGCCGGACCAGGCCGTGGCGCCGCCGAACACCGGGTCCTTTTCGACCACGATGACCTTCTGCCCGTGAAAGGCGGCGGTCACCGCGGCGCTCAGGCCGGCAGCGCCGGAGCCGATGACCAGGACATCGCAGTCCACCGGGCGGGAGGTAGGGGTGTGGGCAGTCATGCTGGGTCCTCGCAGTGCGCGCAATTATTATTTTGGAACGAAGTTCCATATTCTATGATTGCACGTCGGCTGCCAAGGTCGTCGCCTGCAAAGTTGGGCGAAGATCGAACAGTGGTTTGCGCTTTGCCCGGCGCTCTTTAGAATCGGCGAAATTTTCAGGGACCGTGACCATGGCCGGCAGTCAGATCGAACGTGCTTTCAGCCTTCTCGAAAGCCTCACCAGCGAGCCGCGCGGGCTGCCGATGCAGACCCTGGCCGAGCAGCTGGACATCCCCAAGAGCGCGACCCATCGCATGCTCGCCGAGCTCATGCGCCTGGGCTACGTGCGCCAGAACCCGGAAAACAGCCGGTACCTGCTGAGCACCAAGCTGGTGGGCATGGGTTTTCGCTACCTGGCCCAGAGCGGTGCCGACATCGTCCAGCCGATTCTCGACCAGTTGGCCGCGCAGACCGGCGAGCTGGTGCGGCTGGGGATCATCGACGGCGAGCGCCAGGTGTGGATCGCCAAGGCCCAGGGCGCCCGCTCCGGCCTGCGCTACGACCCGGACATGGGGCGTGAGGCGCCGCTGTTCTACAGCGCGTCGGGGCATGCCTGGCTGGCCAGCCTGAGCGATGCCCAGGCGTTGCTGCTGGTGGAGCGCCAGGGCGTGGGCCGGCGCGAGGACTTCGGGCCGAACGCGCCAGCTTCCAATGCCCAGCTGCTGGAACGCCTGCGCATGGCGCGGGAACTGGGCTATGCGTGGGTGGTGGAGAGTTCGGCGCTGGGTACGTCGGCGTTGGCGGCGGTGGTGCGACACCCGCAGGATGGGCATGTGGTCGGGGTGTTGAGCGTGGCCGGGCCGACCGCGCGCCTGAACGAGGCGCGCCTGCACGAGCTGGCGCCGGCGTTGCTGGCGGCGGCGGCCGAGCTGTCGGCGGCCAGCCCGGCGTCGGAGCTGTTTGCCTGAGGGCCC
>NZ_DLNW01000022.1:35583-92235 GCF_002478435.1 Pseudomonas sp. UBA7500
CGGCAAGCCAGCGAAGCGGCCCTCAGGCAAACAAAGGCAGTTTTGCGAAGCGCAAAGCTGTTTTTTTTGTACTTGCATTGAAATTGGAACTAAGTTCTAAATAATGCAAATACAACAACGCACCCGAGACTCCTCCATGAACCCACATGTCATGTCCCTGGCCGCCCTCACTGTCCTTGAGCTGTCCCCACCCCGGATGGTCGAAGTCGCCGCCCGGGCCGGCTACAGCCATGTCGGCCTGCGCCTCGAGCCGGCCACCCCCGAAGAGCATCACTTCCCGCTGGCAAGCGACGCCGGCCTGCGCCGGCAGACAGCCGAGCGCCTGCGCGACACCGGCATCCGGGTGCTCGATGTGGAGATTCTGCGGCTCAAGCCCGACACCCTGGTCGCCAACTTCGAGGCCCTGCTCGCGGTGGGCGCCGACTTCGGTGCCAGCGAGCTGCTGGTTGCCGGCAACGACCCGGATGAACAGCGCCTGACCGACAACTTCGCGGCGCTGTGCGACCTGGCCGCGCCGTATGGGCTGCACCCGCACCTGGAGTTCATGCCGTGGACCGATGCCAAGGACCTGACCCAGGCCACCCGCATCGTCGAAAACGCCGGGCGCGCCAACGGCTGCGTGCTGGTCGATGCCTTCCACTTCGATCGCTCGGCGTCGCGCCTGGAAGACCTGCGCCGCCTGCCGGCCTCGCGCATCCGCTACGCGCAACTGTGCGACGTGGCGGGCCCGCGCCCCGACGACATGGCCGAGATCCTGCGTCAGGCGCGTAACGAGCGACGTTTTCCAGGGGATGGGGAGTGCGACCTGAACGGGTTGCTGCACAGCTTGCCGGCCGACCTGCCGCTGAGCCTGGAGATCCCCACGCGCCAGTTGCTGGAGCAGGGGGTGAGTGCGCTGCAGCGCGCGCAGTGGGCGCTGGAGAAGGCCCGCAAGGTAATGAACGCCGGCTCCCTGTAGGAGCCAGCGTTGCTGGCGAAGGGCTGCATTGCAGCCCGGGCTTACGCCTCGACTGTCGGGATCCTGCGCGGTGCCATGAAATACATCCACAGCAGCGCGATGAAATACATCGCCGGAATCATGGTGAACAGCACGGTGTAGTTGTTGTTGGTGCTGGTCAGCACATGCCCCACGATCTGGGTCATGAACATCCCCCCGGTGGCCGCGCACATGCCGCCAAAGCCGAACACGGTGCTCATCATGTGCTTGGGCGTGTAGTCCATCACCAGGCTCCAGATGTTGGCAGTCCACGCCTGGTGCGCGGCAATCGCCAGGGAGATGGCCAGTACCGCCACCCACAGGCTGCTGGCGCCTGCGGCGAAGATCACCCCGACGATGGTGGTGGCGAACAGCAGCATCGACAGCAGCCGCGCCTTCACCGGCGCCATGCCGCGACCGATCATGAACGAGGACAGGATCCCGCCACCCACGCTGCCGAAGTCGGCACTGAGGTAGATCACGATCAGCGGGATGCCCATCTGCGTGACGCTGATGCCCAGGTTGTACTGCTGGTTCAGAAACGGCGGCAGCCAGTACAGGTAGAACCAGAACACCGGCGCGGTGATCGAGTAGGCCAGGGCAAAGGCCCAGGTGCCACGCATGCGCAGGATACGGGTGAACGGCACGGCCGCCTGTTCAGGCTCGACCTCGCTCTGGATGTACGCCAGTTCCGCCTTGCTCACGCTCGGGTGGTTTTCCGGGTTGAAGTACTTCAGGCCCCAGAACGTGGCCCACACCAGGCCCAGCGCGCCCATGGCCATGAACGCCGCCTGCCAGCCCCACACGGTGAGGATCAGCGGCAGCAGCATCGGGGTGAACATGGCGCCGACGTTGGTGCCGGCGTTGAAGATGCCGGTGGCCACCGCCCGCTCGCCCGCCGGGAACCACAGCCGGGTGGTCTTCACGCAGGCCGGGTAGTTGGCCGCTTCGGTCAGGCCGAGGATGAAGCGACAGACCATGAAGCCCACCGCCGAGGTGGCCAGGCCGTGGGCGCCGGTGGCCAGGCTCCACAGCAGCACCGCGCAGAAGAACACGCGCTTGACGCCGATGCGGTCGATCAGCCGGCCCTGCAGCACGAAGCCGATGGCGTAGCCCACCTGGAACCAGAAGTTGATGTTGGCGTAGTCCATCGCCGTCCAGCTCATTTCCTTGGCCAGGATCGGCTGCATCACGCCCAGTGCGGCGCGGTCGATGTAGTTCAGGGTGGTGGCGAAGAATACCAGCGCCAGCATCACCCAGCGGGTCTTGCCGACGCCCATGGCGCCACGGATCTTGTCGCCGATGCCGGCGTGCGGGGTACTGGCCGATGGCTGGGCCAGGGGAGTGCTTTGGCTGTGGATCATGTGGTGATTACCCGTATTTTTATGTTTATGGGTCAAGCCAGGATGACACGCGGTACACCAGTCGACTACGGCAGGTTCGTCGGTGCTTTTGGCAAGATGCTCATCTGCCTGGTGGTAAGAAATGGTGCGCATTGGTCAAAAAAGGGTCAATTGATCTGGGCGGGTACTGGGCGATAATCGCACACAAAACTAACCAGTTCGTACCTTTTGATTGAGCTAGGATAAACCCCAGCCAATAATTCGTGCAGCTGGGCACTGCCTGCCCGTTGGAGCCTGAAGATGCAGCGTTCGATTGCCACCGTGTCCCTGAGCGGCACCTTGCCGGAAAAACTCGAAGCCATTGCCGCCGCCGGATTCGACGGCGTGGAGATCTTCGAAAACGACCTTCTCTACTACGACGGCAGCCCCCGCGAGATTCGCCAGCGCTGCACCGACCTGGGGCTGGACATCACCCTTTTCCAGCCGTTTCGCGATTTCGAGGGCTGCCCGCGCGGGCGCCTGGCGCGCAACCTGGAGCGCGCCGAGCGCAAGTTCGAACTGATGCAGGAACTGGGCACCGACCTGGTGCTGGTGTGCAGCAACGTGTCGGCCGACGCGCTGGGCGGCCAGCAACTGCTGGTCGACGACCTGAGCCTGCTGGCCGAGCGGGCCGCCGCCCACGGTGTGCGCATCGGCTACGAGGCGCTGGCCTGGGGGCGGCACGTGAACACCTGGCAGCAGGTGTGGGACATCGTGCGCCAGGCCGATCACGCCAACCTGGGCATGATCCTCGACAGCTTCCACACCCTGTCGCTCAAGGGCGACCCCAGCGCCATCGCGCAGGTGCCGGGGGACAAGATCTTCTTCGTGCAGATGGCCGATGCGCCGATCCTGGCCATGGATGTGCTGGAGTGGAGCCGGCATTTTCGCTGCTTCCCGGGGCAGGGCGAGTTCGACCTGCCGGGGTTTCTGGCGCCGATTCTGCAGGCCGGCTATCGCGGGCCGCTGTCGCTGGAGATCTTCAACGACGGTTTTCGTGCCGCGCCGCCACGGGCCAATGCCGCCGACGGCCTGCGTTCGCTGCTGTACCTGGAGGAAAAGACCCGTCAGTTGCTCGAACGCACCGCACCGCTGGCCGACCCTGAGCTGCTGTTCGCGCCGCCGCCGGCCAGCAGCTGCGATGGCATCGAGTTTCTCGAGTTTGCGGTCGACGACGCCTCGGGCGCCAAGCTGGGCAACTGGCTCGAAGGCCTGGGCTTTGCCCGTGCCGGCAAGCATCGTTCGAAGAATGTGAGCCTGCTGCGCCAGGGCGAGATCAACCTGATCCTCAACGCCGAGCCCTATTCGTTCGCACACAACTTCTTCGAAAGCCACGGCCCGTCGCTGTGCGCCACGGCGATCCGGGTCAGGCACAGCGCCCAGGCGCTGGCCCGGGCGGTGGCCTATCACGGCCAGCCCTATCGTGGCCTGGTGGGGCCCAACGAACGTGAGCTGGCAGCGGTACGCGCGCCCGACGGCAGCCTGATCTACCTGGTGGACCAGGGCGCGGACGGACGCACCATCTACGACACCGACTTCAGCCTCAGCGAGCAACCGGCCCATGGCCTGGGTCTGACCCGCATCGACCACATGGCACTGGCCCTGCCGGCCGACAGCCTGGACAGCTGGGTGCTGTTCTACAAAAGCCTGCTCGACTTCAGCGCCGATGACGAGGTGGTGCTCCCCGATCCCTATGGCTTGGTCAAGAGCCGCGCCCTGCGCAGCCAGTGCAGTTCGATCCGGCTGCCGTTGAACATCTCTGAAAACCGCAACACCGCGATTGCCCACGCGCTGTCCAACTACCGCGGCTCGGGCGTGCATCACATCGCCTTCGACTGCCAGGACATCTTCGCCGCCGTCAAGCGCGCCAAGGAAGCCGGTGTGGCGCTGCTCGATATCCCGCTGAACTACTACGACGACCTGGCGGCCCGGTTCGACTTCGACGATCAGTTCCTGAGCGAGCTGGCCTACTACAACGTGCTGTACGACCGTGATGCCCAGGGCGGCGAGCTGTTTCACGTATACACCGAGCCGTTCGAGGAGCGCTTCTTCTTCGAGGTGCTGCAGCGGCGCAATGGCTACAGCGGTTACGGCGCGGCCAACGTCGCGGTGCGCCTGGCGGCGATGGCCAAGGCGCGCAGCGGCGGGCTGCGGCATGCCAAGCTGTAACGTGTCAGCGCCCGTCAGGCTTTCTTCTGGCGCACCCCGGGGCCATAATCGCGCGGTTAACCGACTGGTCAAGAGCCCCGTATGACGACAACTCCAGCACCCTTGGCGGCACCTGCCGAGGCGCCGCGCAAGAGCCGCAAGAACAATCCTGAGAAAACCCGCGAGAACATTCTGCAGGCGGCCATCAGCGAGTTCGTGCAGCAAGGCCTGGCCGGTGCCCGGGTCGATGCGATCGCCGAGCGCACCCAGACCTCCAAGCGCATGATCTACTACTACTTCAACAGCAAGGAGCAGCTGTATGTGGAGGTGCTGGAGAAGCTTTACGGCGATATCCGCAGCACCGAAAGCAACCTGCACCTGGCTGAACTGGAGCCGCGCCAGGGCATTCGCCGGCTGATCGAATTCACCTTCGATCACCATGATCGCAACGTCGACTTCGTGCGTATCGTGTGCAACGAAAACATGCACCACGGCGAGTACGTCAAGCAGTCGGCCGCGATCCGCTCGATGAACAAGACGGTGCTCACCGCGCTGGACGAGATACTCCAGCGCGGGGCTGCCGAGGGGGTGTTCCGCCAGGGCCTGACGGCGCTGGACGTACACCTGCTGATCAGCTCGTTCTGCTTCTATCGCGTGTCCAACCGGCACACCTTTGGCGAGATCTTCCAGGTGGATTTCGAGGACAAGGCGCTCAAGGACAAGCACCGCGAGATGATCTGCGAGTCGGTGCTGCGCTACCTGCAGGCGTGATGCCGGGGAGCCTCCAGTCGCCGGCAGGGCCGGCACCTGCGGGTTGACCACCCTGTACAGGTGCCGGCTAAGCGTTCAATCCCCCAGGCTGTTGAAGTGCCCGATCATGCGCTGTGCATCCGGCACTACGCCGCTGAACAGCTCGAAGGCCTTCACCGCCTGAAACACCGCCATGTTGGCCCCGTTGAGCGTGCGGCATCCCAGTGCCCGCGCCTCGCGCAGCAATTGGGTCTCCAGCGGGAAGTACACGATCTCGGCCACCCACATTTCGGCGCGCAGCAGCGCCCTGGGTACCGGCATGCCCGGCAGCTTGGCCATGCCCATGGGGGTGGTGTTGACCAGCCCGCAGGCCTGGCCCATGGCCGCTTGCAGGTCATGCCCGCAGCGTGCCGGGCTGCCCTCGAAATGCTGGTTGAGGTTGTCTGCCAGTGCCTGGGCCCGGGCGGGCTCCACATCGAAGAGCGTCAGCTGGGCCACCCCTTCGCTGAGCAGCGCATGGGCCACCGCGGCACCCGCACCGCCTGCGCCCATCTGCACCACATGACGGCGTGAAACATCACCCAGGCCACGCCTGAAACCTTCGGCAAACCCCAGGCAGTCGGTGTTGTGGCCGATGCGTCGACCGTCCTTGAGCACCACGGTGTTCACCGCGCCGATACCGCGCGCCTCGGGCGACAGCTCGTCGAGCAGGGGCACGATCGCCTGCTTGCACGGGAAGGTGATGTTGAGCCCGGTAAAGCCCATGTACTCGGCCGCGGTCAGCAGTTCTTCGAGGGCGCTGCTGTCCAGCTTCAGCTGGTCCAGGTCGATCAGCCGGTACAGGTAGTTGATGCCCTGGGCGGCGCCTTCGTGCTCGTGCAGGGCCGGGGTACGCGAGGCCTGGATGCCGGCGCCGATCAGGCCGGCGAGAATGCCGGAAGGGGAGGCCAAACTCATCGGTAAAACTCCATTGTTGTTCTTGGCAGGGGAGGGAGCGTCACGACTAAAATGTACTGACTGGTTAATAGGGTCAATCGGGGCGGGCCGTGTATTGATCGTTTCTGTTCGCTGATCGAACAAGCTGTGCTAAACCTGTTGTTTTGCACGGCACCACGGAGGGCGACATGGCGGCGCAGTTCGAAGAGATGCGGGACGTTCACGACACCTGGCCGGGCCTGGCCAGTCTGACCCAGTCGGTTTTCGCCGGGTTGGGCGCCAGGGGCTTCAGGAATCCGTTCCGGCTCGAGCGCTCTACAGCCACCTGCCTGCTGTTGATCGATGGCTTGGGCTGGAACCTGCTCAAGGCGCACGCCGAGCATGCACCGTTCCTGGCCGCGCTGATGCAGCCCGACAGCCATTTCAAGGTCGGCTTCCCGGCCACCACTGCCGCCAGCCTGGCCGCCGTGACCTCCGGCATGGGCAGCGGTGCGCATGGCATCGTGGGCTGCGATTTCGCCCTGGATGCCCATTCGGTGTTCTCGCCGCTGTCATGGACCACTGCGGCCGCGCAGACGGGCAGCGTGCCGACCGCGGCGCCTGTCGCGGCCTCCTTCATCGTGCCGCAGACCGCCTGGGAAGACGCGGCCGCCCAGGGCGTACAGATCAGCACGGTCATGCTCGGGCGCTTTGCCGATTCGGACTTCACCCGTGCCATCTACAAGGCCGGCGGCATCCTTGCCGCGCCGGCCTACGATGCCTATCCCGAGCTGGTGCGTAGCGCACTGGAGGTGGAGGCGCCAGCCTTCTGCTTTGCCTATTTCGGTGACCTGGACTTTGCCGGGCACCTGTATGGGCCGGGCTCGCCCGACTGGTGCAGGCAACTGGAGATTGCCGATCAGCTGGCCCGCGACATTGCCGGGCGCCTGCCGCGCTCGGCGCGCATGCTCGTGATTGCCGACCACGGCATGCTCGACCTGGACCGCGCCCAGGTGCATGACTTCGATACCGACAGTGCCTTGCAGGACGGGGTGCGGGCGATGGCCGGGGACATCCGGGCGCGCTACCTGTACACCCACGAGCATCAGCAGGACCGCGTGCACGAGCGCTGGCAGAACCGCCTGGGGGATGAATACCGGGTGTTGAGCAAGGCCCAGGCGATTGGCGCGGGGTTGTTCGGGGACGTGATGCTGAGCCAGGCCGAGGGGCGTATCGGGGACCTGATCGTGGTTCCGACCGGGGCCGGCGGGATCATTCGCAGCGTGGAGGAGAAGCACCCCAGCCAGTGGCGCGGGCACCATGGGGCGTTGACGGACGCGGACCAGGTGGTGCCGCTGTTGATGTACTCAGATTAGGGCCATCGCGGGTCAAGCCCGCTCCCACAGGTACCCCACTGCCCTTCAGAGCCGTGACATTCCTGTGGGAGCGGGCTTGACCCGCGATAGAACACCGCCGATCCGGGCCTAGCGCCGAACCAGCAGCACCCCGCTTTCCATATGGTGCGTATACGGGAACTGGTCAAACAGCGCACACCGCTCGATACGGTGCGTATCGCTCAACTGCTCGATGTTCGCCGCCAGTGTCTCGGGATTGCACGAGATGTACAGGATGTTATCGAAGCGCCGGGTCAGCTCGCAGGTGTCCGGGTCCATGCCCGCGCGCGGCGGGTCGACGAACACGCTGCCAAAGGCATAGCTTTTCAGGTCGATGCCTTCCAGGCGCCGGAACGGCCGCACCTCGTTCAGGGCCTCGGTCAGCTCTTCGGCCGACAGGCGCACCAGGCGCACGTTATCCACGCCGTTGTCGTCCAGGTTGTGCAGCGCGGCGTTCACCGAGGTCTTGCTGATCTCGGTGGCCAGCACCTTGCGCACCCGCGTGGCCAGCGGCAGGGTGAAGTTGCCGTTGCCGCAGTACAGCTCCAGCAGGTCGTCCTCGCGCTCGCCCAGGGCCTCGTAGGCCCAGTTGAGCATCTTCTGGTTCACCGTGCCGTTGGGCTGGGTGAACGCGCCTTCTGGCTGGCGATAGCGGAAAGTGCGCCCGCCTACGGCCAGCTCTTCAACCGCATAGTCACGGCCGATCACCACGCGCTTGCCCTTGGAGCGCCCGATGATGCTCACGCCCAGGTCGGTCGCCAGTTGCCGGGCAGCGGCTTCCCAATGCTCGTCCAGTGGACGGTGGTAGCACAGGGTGATCATCGCGTCGCCCGCCAGGGTGGTCAGGAACTCCACCTGGAACAGCTTGAAGCTCAGCGCCGAACTGGCCTGCCACGCCGCCTTGAGCTGCGGCATCAACTGGTTGATGCGCTGGCTGGCGATGGGGAAGTCGTCGATCAGGATCGCCTGGTGCTTTTCACCCGGGGCGAACATCGCGTAGTGACGCTGCTCGTTCTCGCGCCACAGGCGAAACTCGGCGCGCAGGCGGTAATGCTCGCGCGGCGAGTCGAACACCGCCGGCTCCGGTGCCCCGAATGGCGCCAGCAGTGCGCGCAGGCGCTCGACCTTGGCCTCAAGCTGCGCGGTGTAGGTAGTCGGGTCGTAGACGGAACTCATGCGGCGTACCAGCCCAGCTTGATCACGAACAGGATGGAGAGCACCACCAGCGCCGAGTTCAGTTCATGCCGGCGGCCCGAGATCAGCTTGATCACGGTCCAGGAGATGAAGCCGAAGGCGATGCCGTTGGCAATCGAATAGGTCAGCGGCATGGCCAGCGCGGTGACCACCACCGGGGCGGCCTCGGTCACGTCGTCCCAGTTGATTTCCGCCAGGCCCGAGGCCATCAGCACGGCGACGAACAGCAGTGCAGGCGCGGTTGCGAAGGCCGGCACGCTGCCGGCCAGCGGGGCGAAGAACAGTGCCAGCAGGAACAGCCCAGCCACCACGATGGCGGTCAGCCCGGTGCGTCCGCCGGCACTCACGCCGGCCGCCGATTCGATATAGCTGGTGGTGGTCGAGGTGCCCAGCAGCGAGCCGGCCATGGCCGCGGTGCTGTCGGCGATCAGGGCGCGGCCCATCTTCGGCATGTGGCCGTCCTTGCCCATCAGCCCGGCGCGCTTGGCCACGCCGATCAGGGTGCCGGAGTTGTCGAACAGGTCGACGAACAGGAAGGCGAAGATCACGCTGATCAGGCCGACATCCAGTGCGCCCTTGATGTCCAGCTGCAGGAAGGTCGGGGCCAGCGAGGGCGGCATCGACACGATGCCGTTGAACGGGGTGTAGCCCAGGCCGATGGAGGCGACGGTGACCGCCAGGATGCCGATCAGCACGGCGCCGCGTACCTTCATCGCCTCGAGCGCGACGATCAGGAAGAAGCCCAGGGTGGCCAGTACCGGTGCCGGGTTGCGCAGGTCGCCCAGGCCCACCAGGGTGGCCGGGTTGTCGACCACGATGCCGGCGTTGTGCAGGGCGATCAGCGCCAGGAACAGGCCGATGCCGGCGGCAATTGCCGAACGCAGCGGCAGCGGAATGCTGTTGACGATCCATTCGCGGATGCGAAAGATCGACAGCAGGAAGAACAGCACCGCCGAAATGAATACCGCCCCCAGTGCCACCTGCCAGGTGTGGCCCATGTGCAGCACCACGGTGTAGGTGAAGAAGGCGTTCAGGCCCATGCCCGGCGCCAGCGCGATCGGGTAGTTGGCGATCAGCCCCATCACCGCCGAACCGATGGCGGCAGCCAGGCACGTGGCGACGAAGATCGCGCCCTTGTCCATGCCGGTCTCGCCGAGGATGCTCGGGTTGACGAACAGGATGTAGGCCATGGCCAGGAAGGTGGTGACCCCCGCCAGGATTTCGGTACGCACGTTGGTATTGTGCGCTTTCAGTTGAAACAGCCTTTCCAGCATGCCAGCTCCCCGTGGCGCACTGCGGCGCCTTGAATGTTCGACCCCATCAGCAAAGCACAGACTGTACCGGACACGGGGTGCCGGACTGAGTGATTTTTGAATGGGCCGCAAAAAAGCCGCGCATCATATCAGCAAGACCGCCACTTTTGGACCAGGACCAGGGCTTCCTGCTGCTCAAGCGTGGTGCACACCTGCCGCCGTGGGCCCGCCATGATGCGGCCACCTTGCATGCACTGCAGGTGGACTGGCGGGCGCAGGGGCAGGGGCTTGGCCGCTGGTGCCTGGCGGCGCTGCCGGCGCGGGTGCGGGAAGTGTGGCCGCAGGTGCGTTGCCTGCAACTGTCGGTGGATACCGACAATCAGGCGGCGTTGAGGCTGTACCGCGCGGCGGGGTGGGTGGACAGCGGCGAGGGGTATCGCGGCCGGGTGGGGTATGAGCGGCAGATGACCCTGATGCTTTGATCTGGCTGGCCTCATTGCGGGTCAATCCCGCCCCCACAGATTCAGTGAGGCCCTTGTGGGAGCAAGCTTGACCCACGATTGGGTACGCGCGGTCAGCCCTTTTTCTGGGTATGCATGTGATCGCGCCCCGCCAGCGTCGGGAACAGCTTGATCCACACGCCCGTCACCACCAGCGTGCCCACCCCGCCCAGCACCACCGCCGGCACGGTGCCGAACCAGTGCGCCGTGACCCCGGACTCGAACTCGCCCAGCTGGTTCGAGGCGCCGATGAACAACCCGTTCACCGCGCTTACCCGACCACGCATCTCGTCCGGCGTCTCCAGTTGCACGAACGCGCTGCGGATCACCATGCTGATCATGTCCGCCGCGCCCAGCACCGCCAGCACCGCCAGCGAGAACCAGAACGAGGTCGACAGGCCGAAGGCAATGGTCGCCACGCCAAAGACCCCCACCGCCGTGAACATCACCCGCCCGACCTTGCGCTCGATGGGGAAGCGCGCCAGCCACACCGACATCAGCAGCGCCCCCACCGCCGGCGCCGAGCGCAACAGGCCCAGGCCCCACGGGCCGGTCAGCAGGATGTCCTTGGCGAACACCGGCAGCAACGCCGTGGCGCCGCCCAGCAGCACCGCGAACAGGTCCAGCGACACCGCGCCGAGCACGTCCGGGCGGCTGCGAATGAAGCGAATGCCCGCCAGCAGCGATTCCAGGCTCGCCCGGCCCCGGTTGGCCGGCTGGCGGGCGGCGCTCAGGCGCAAGGTCAGGCCGCAGGCGATCACATACAGCACCACGGTCGGGCCATACACCCACACGCTGCCAAACGCATACAGAAAGCCCCCCAGCGCCGGCGCGACGATGGTCGCCGACTGCATGGCCGAGGCCGATGCGGCCACTGCCCGCGGGAACAGCGCCGAGGGCACCACGTTGGGCAGCAACGCCTGGGTGGCCGGCATCTCGAAAGAGCGCGCACTGCCCAGCAGGAACGCCAGCACGAAGATCAGTTCGCGGGTCACGCTGTGGGTGCTGCTGCCCACCACCAGCGCCAGGGCGATCAGCGCCTGGGCGAACTGGCACAGCGCTGCCACCCGGCGCCGGTCATAGCGGTCGGCCACATGCCCGGTGTGCAGCATGAACAGCACCCGCGGGGCGAATTCCACCAGGCCCACCAGGCCCAGGTCGAGCACGTTGCCGGTCAGCTGATAGAGGTGCCAGCCGATGGCCACGGTGAGCATCTGGAAGCCGCTGGCAGTGAAAATTCGCGCGCACCAGAACGCCAGGAAGGGGCGGTGATGGCGCAGCAGGAGCGGGGCATGGTCTGACATGTGCGATACAGAGCCTTTGCGGGGGCGGCGGGGCAGATTATCACCAGTTTGTAACAGCAGGTTGCGAAAGCCGTCATCCCCGTGCGGTAGGCGCACCGATTCGTGTGTGCGTAAAGGGGGTGAGGCAACCGGTCACGCGGCAAACCACCACACAACCATGCGGCCCGTTCAGGACTATGCTTTCAGGCAATCGTTGACCTGGATCAATTGTTGTTTTTGCAACTGTTTCAAATGCAACGATGTGGCCGGAGGGCCGAATTCCCTGCGATTGCAAGTTTTCAGAACAATTCCAACTCGCCGCACTCAATGACGTAGGGGCAGTTGGCGCCAAGGCCGTGACCCTGACGCCGGATAACCTGACAGAGGAAGCACTATGTTCGGATTAGAGGCTCTAGATCTCGCCCGAATCCAGTTTGCGTTTACGATCTCTTTCCACATCCTGTTCCCGGCCATCACCATCGGCCTGGCGAGTTACCTGGCGGTGCTCGAAGGCCTGTGGCTCAAGACCCACAACAGCGTCTATCGCGACCTGTACCACTTCTGGTCGAAGATCTTTGCCGTCAACTTCGGCATGGGCGTGGTCTCCGGCCTGGTCATGGCGTACCAGTTCGGCACCAACTGGAGCCGCTTCTCGGACTTCGCCGGCTCGATCACGGGGCCGTTGCTGACCTATGAGGTGCTAACCGCGTTCTTCCTCGAAGCGGGCTTTCTGGGGGTCATGCTGTTCGGCTGGAACAAGGTCGGGCGCGGCCTGCACTTCTTCGCCACCATCATGGTCGCCGTCGGCACGCTGATCTCCACCTTCTGGATCCTGGCGTCCAACAGCTGGATGCAGACCCCGCAAGGTTATGAAATCGTCAACGGCGTGGTGATCCCGGTCGACTGGTTCGCGGTGATCTTCAACCCGTCCTTCCCCTACCGCCTGGCGCACATGGCCACGGCAGCATTCGTGGCCACGGCCTTCTTCGTCGGCGCCTCGGCCGCCTGGCACCTGCTGCGCGGCAAGGACAACCCGGCGATTCGCAAGATGCTCTCGATGGCCATGTGGATGGCGCTGATCGTGGCGCCGGTGCAGGCGGTGATCGGTGATTTCCACGGGCTCAACACCCTCAAGCACCAGCCGGTGAAGATCGCCGCCATCGAAGGCCACTGGGAAAACGTCGGCGACGAGCCGACCCCGCTGATCCTGTTCGGCATCCCCGACATGAAGAACGAGACCACCCACTTCAAGCTGGAGATCCCGGCGCTGGGCAGCCTGATCCTGACCCACAGCCTGGACAAGCAGGTGCCGGCGATGAAGGAGTTCCCGCCTGAAGACCGGCCCAACTCCACCGTGGTGTTCTGGTCGTTCCGCATCATGGTCGGGCTGGGCATGCTGATGATCGCCGTGGGCCTGTGGAGCCTGTGGCTGCGCAAGCGCGGCACCCTGTACAGCTCGCGCCCGTTCCTCTACCTGACCCTGTGGATGGGCCCGTCCGGGCTGATCGCGATCCTGGCCGGCTGGTTCACCACCGAGGTCGGTCGCCAGCCGTGGGTGGTGTACGGGCTGATGCGTACCGCCGATGGCGTGTCCAACCACAGCTATGCGCAACTGGGCATCACCCTGGTGATGTTCGTGGTGGTGTACTTCGCGCTGTTCGGCGCGGGGCTCGGCTACATGATGCGTCTGGTGCGCAAGGGGCCGGAAACCGGCGAGGGCGACGAGCCGACCCATGGCGGGCCTGGCCAGCAACGCACCCCGGCGCGGCCGTTGTCGGCTGCCGACGACGACCATGCCGACGACCACGCCAGCCTGAGCAAGGGGAACTGACTCATGGGTATTGATCTTCCGCTTATCTGGGCCGTGATCATCATCTTCGGCATCATGATGTACGTGGTGATGGACGGCTTCGACCTGGGCATCGGCATCCTGTTTCCCTTCGTCAAGGGCGAGCGCGACCGCGATGTGATGATGAACACCGTCGCCCCGGTCTGGGACGGCAACGAGACCTGGCTGGTGCTGGGCGGGGCGGCGCTGTTCGGCGCCTTCCCGCTGGCCTATGCGGTGGTGCTCTCGGCGCTGTACCTGCCGTTGATGCTGATGCTGATGGGGCTGATCTTCCGTGGCGTGGCCTTCGAGTTCCGCTTCAAGGCCAAGGCCGACAAGCGCCACCTGTGGGACAAGGCGTTCATCGGCGGCTCGCTGGCCGCAACCTTCTTCCAGGGCGTGGCACTGGGCGCATTCATCGAAGGCTTCAAGGTGGTCGAACGCAACTACGCAGGCGGCTCGCTGGACTGGCTGACGCCGTTCAGCCTGTTCTGCGGGATGGGGCTGATCGTGGCCTATGCCTTGCTCGGCTGCACCTGGCTGATCATGAAGACCGAAGGCCCGTTGCAGAGCAAGATGCATGACCTGGCACGCCCACTGGCCTTCGTGCTGCTGGCCGTGACCGGTGTGGTGAGTATCTGGACGCCGCTGGCGCATCCGGACATCGCCACGCGCTGGTTCAGCCTGCCCAACCTGTTCTGGTTCCTGCCGGTGCCGATCCTGGTGCTGGTCACTTTGTACGGGCTGGTGCGGGCGGTGGCACGCCATGCCCACTACACCCCGTTCCTGCTGACGTTGGTGCTGATCTTCCTGGGCTACAGCGGGCTGGGCATCAGCCTGTGGCCGAACATCATCCCGCCGTCGATCTCGATCTGGGACGCCGCAGCGCCGCCGCAGAGCCAGGGCTTCATGCTGGTGGGCACGCTGTTCATCATCCCGTTCATCCTGGGCTACACCTTCTGGAGCTACTACGTGTTCCGCGGCAAGGTGACCCACGACGACGGCTATCACTAGGAGGGCCTGGCAATGACTGGCAAAGACACCTTCGAACCGGAGAAAAAGCCGCTGATGCAGCGCCTGGGCTGGCTGCTGCTGATCTGGGCAGTGAGCGTGGCAAGCCTGGCCGTGGTGGCCTGGCTGATGCGGATGTTCATGGCGGCGGCGGGCTTGAGTACCCACTGAGCCAAGGTATTTCCCATCCCGCCCTGGGCGGGTTTACACCCTGCGCCGCGTGAGCTGCGCAGGGTTTTTTTTGCCTGCCCCGGCCGCCTGGCGCAGGAGCCGCTTGCCGGCGAAGGTGTCGGCTCCGTACCCGGCCTACTTGCGCGCCTTGAGCACCACGAACTTCGGCGTGGCTGCCACCTGCTCCACTCCCCGGAACAATCGCGCCAGCTTGCTGTGATAGCCCAGGTGCCGATTGCCCACGATGTACAGCGCCCCGCCCACCAACAGTGCCTCGCGTGCCTGCTGGAACATGCGCCAGGCGAGAAAGTCCCCCACCACCTGCTGCTGGTGAAACGGCGGGTTGCACAGCACCACGTCCAGCGACTGCGGCGCCTGCCCGGCCAGCCCGTCGTCGGCGCGCACCGTCACGGCTCGCTCGCCCAGCGCCGCCTGCCAGTTCTGCTCGGCCGACTGCACCGCCATGTACGACTCGTCCACCAGGGTGTAGTGCGCCTGCGGGTTGGCCAGCGCGCTGACGATGCCCAGCACGCCGTTGCCGCAGCCAAGGTCGGCCACCCGCGCATCGCCCAGGTCGCGGGGCAGATGTGGCAGGAAGGCACGGGTACCGATATCCAGCCCTTCGCGGCAGAACACATTGGCGTGGTTCACCAGCTCCAGCGGTGGTTGCTCCAGCTTATAACGGGTGGGGTAGGGCGAGGCTGCCGCCGCCCTGGGCTCGGCCGTAGCGATCAGCAGGCGCGCCTTCTTGCGCGCCAGCGATGCCTGCACCGGGCCGATGTACTTCTCCAGCAGGTCGCCGGCTGCCCGTGGCAGGTGCTTGATCATCGCCCCGGCGATTACCTGCGCGCCGGGTGCCAACTGGCCCTGCAGCCGGATCAACTGCTCTTCGAGCAGCGCCAGGGTCTTGGGTACGCGCACCAGCACCCGGTCGAACGGCCCCTGCCAATGCTGGCTGGCGGCGATGAAGGGCACGCTGTCGAATGCCTGGCCATTGCGCACCAGGTTCTTCTCCAGTGCCAGCCGGGCCAGGTAGGAGTCGCCGCTGCCCAGCACCTGGGCATGGGCGCGCAGGCTGATGGCCAGCGCGCCGAAGCTGTCGTTGAGTACCAGTACCCGGCTCGTGGCAGGCAGCGCCTGCGCGGCCAGGTGTTCGAGCAGGTACTCGTCGGCCGCGTCGAAGGCCTGCAAGGGGTCGTTGGCGTATTCGGGCTGGCGAAGCAGCTCGAGCTCGGCGAAGGGGGTGATCAACAGGGGCATGGCGTAGGGCTCTGGGCTTTGGCGCGCGCGCTGGGGCTTGGCGCTGGACGGGCGCAGATTCTACAGCGTTTTTGCAGGTGGGGAGGGGGGGGTGGCGAGCAGAACCTCAGATCAACCCGTACTGGGTGGCGATGGCGACCGCGCTGGTCTTGTTGGTGGTGTTGAGTTTGCTGGTGATGCTGCGGATATGAAAATTGACCGTGCTTCTGGACAGCGTGAGGATGCAACTGATGTCTTCGGCGGTCTTGCCGGCAGCGGTCCACTGCAGCACCTCGCGTTCTCGGGGCGAGAGTGCCTGCAAACGGGCCTTGGGCGGATGCAACTTGGCAACCATCAGGGTGTGCAGCAGGTTGCACAGCCACAGGGTCTGGGCCGACTTTTCGTACAGTTCCGCCATGCTCACTTCGCCCTGCCGGCGTGATACGCACAGCACGCTTTCGTTGCCGCGCAGGTCCTGGGTGCCCTGGCTCCAACCATGGCACAGGCCATGTTCGCACGCCGTCTGTCGCAACTCGGGGGCTTGCCTGTACAACTGCGGGGACCACAGCACCGGCATGTTCGAATGATGGCAATGCACAAGCACCGGGTCGATGCGCTCGTACTCGTTCTTCTTGTAGAGCTCGTTCCATTCGGCCGGGTAGTTGTTGAACATCATGACCTGCGGGCCTTCGGCGACCGTCCTGCCGTTCAGGCGGTATGCCAGAAACTCCATGTCCAGTTGCTCGGCCAGTGACAGTGCAGTGGCAAACATCTGTTGCTGGTTTTCCTCCTGCGTCAGTTGTTGCAATTGCTCCTGCTTCCAATATGGCATTTGAGCCTCCGTGCACCTTTGCAATTTAGTCACCCTGGATCGAGTGTAGGAAAAGTCGCACGTTGTTCTAGGTTTTTTTTGCTATAGAAATGTTCCAGTGCTCTACATAAAAATAGGGTTGTACAACCCGCGTTACATGTTTTGTTACGTGGTTGAAACACATGAGCGTAATGCCATTACATCGCGGCGGTGTTTATCCCGTCAGCTTTGCGCGACACTGTGTTTACCTGAATTGTGGAGCACACCATGACTGCCAGTGCGGAGAAGTTCACCCGCCAGACCCTGCTCGATGTCCAGCCGCTGACCCCCAACCTGTTCAGCCTGCGCGTAACCCGTGATCCCGGTTTTCGGTTCCGGGCTGGCCAGTTTGCTCGCCTGGGCGTGACCCGTGCCGATGGCAGCGTGGTGTGGCGGGCGTACTCGATGGTCTCGTCGCCGTTCGACGAGTACCTGGACTTTTTCTCGATCGTCGTGCCCGGCGGCGAGTTCACCAGTGAGCTGAGCCGGCTGCGCGAGGGTGACCAACTGTTGATCGACCGCCAGGCGTTCGGTTTCCTGACCCTCGATCGCTTCGCCGACGGGCGGGACCTGTGGTTGCTGGCGACCGGTACCGGCATTGCGCCCTTCATGTCGATACTGCAGGACTTCGAAGCCTGGGAGCGGTTCGACACCATCAAGCTGGTCTATTCGGTGCGCGAAGCCAGGGAGCTCGCCTATCAGCAGGAGATCGCCGGCCTGGAGCAGCGCGACTACCTGGCCGAACATGCGGGCAAGCTGCAGTTCATTCCGGTGGTCACCCGCGAGCAACACCCGGGTGCGCTGAACGGGCGTATCACCACCCTGATCGAGAACGGCGAACTGGAGCGTGCGGCCGGCCTGGCGCTGACCCCCGAACATTCGCGGGTGATGCTCTGCGGCAATCCGCAGATGATCGACGACACCCGCCAGGTGCTCAAGGCACGTGATCTTCAGCTGAGCCTCAGCCGCCGGCCGGGCCAGGTGGCGGTGGAAAACTACTGGTAGACAGCACAACGGCGCCCGAAGGCGCCGTTACGGTCAGGCAGGCCCGGTTCAGGGCTGCTGGTTCTGCGCCTTGAGCAGGTCGCGGATTTCGCCCAGCAGTTCTTCTTCCTTGGTGGGTACCGGCGGCAGGGTCGGGGCCACCGCTTCTTCGCGCTTGAGGCGGTTGATCACCTTCACGCCCATGAAGATCGCGAAGGCCACGATCAGAAAGTCGATCACCGTCTGGATGAACTTGCCATAGGCCAGCACTACCGCCGGCGCGTCACCCTCGGCCGCCTTGAGCACCACCGCCAGATCACTGAAGTCCACTCCACCGATCAGCAGGCCCAGGGGTGGCATCACCACATCGCCAACAAACGATGAAACGATTTTGCCGAACGCGGCGCCGATGATGATACCGACGGCCATGTCGACCACGTTGCCCTTGACCGCGAAGGCCTTGAATTCACTGATCACGCCCATGGTTTATTCCCTGTAACAGATGAGATTGGTCATCGCAGTGTAAATCAGCTATGCGCTTCATGCTCCGCGTTGCAGTAAAAGACCCCGGCTATGCCGAATAGTTTTGTCGCCCAGGCGGCGCCCCGCAGCTGGGTCGGCTCGGCTATCATGGCCCCTTTTTCCAGGAGACTGCCCCATGGCCAAGGCCAAGCGCATGTACGGCTGCACCGAGTGCGGCGCGACCTTTCCCAAGTGGGCGGGCCAGTGCGGCGAATGCGGCGCGTGGAACACCCTGGTCGAGACCATGATCGAAAGTGGCGGCGCTGCGGCGCCTGCCGGGCGCACCGGCTGGGCCGGGCAACAGGCGCAGATCAAGACCCTGGCCGAGGTCAGTGTCGAGGAGATCCCGCGTTTCAGCACCGCCAGCGCCGAGCTGGACCGCGTGCTCGGTGGCGGCCTGGTCGATGGATCGGTGGTGCTGATTGGTGGTGACCCGGGCATCGGCAAGTCCACCATCCTGCTGCAGACCCTGTGCAACATTGCCACGCGCATGCCGGCGTTGTACGTCACCGGGGAAGAATCCCAGCAGCAGGTGGCCATGCGTGCCCGTCGCCTGGGCCTGCCGCAGGATCAGTTGCGGGTGATGACCGAGACCTGCATCGAAACCATCATTGCCACCGCGCGGGTCGAAAAGCCCAAGGTGATGGTGATCGACTCCATCCAGACCATCTTCACCGAACAGTTGCAGTCGGCGCCCGGTGGCGTGTCGCAGGTACGCGAGAGTGCCGCCTTGCTGGTGCGCTTTGCCAAGCAGAGCGGCACGGCGATCTTCCTGGTCGGCCACGTGACCAAGGAGGGCGCGTTGGCCGGGCCGCGGGTACTGGAACACATGGTCGACACCGTGCTGTATTTCGAGGGCGAGTCCGACGGTCGCCTGCGCCTGCTGCGCGCGGTGAAGAACCGCTTTGGTGCGGTCAACGAGCTGGGCGTGTTCGGCATGACCGACCGCGGCCTCAAGGAAGTCTCCAACCCGTCGGCGATCTTCCTGACCCGTGCACAGGAGGAAGTGCCGGGCAGCGTGGTGATGGCCACCTGGGAAGGTACCCGGCCGATGCTGGTGGAGGTGCAGGCGCTGGTGGATGAAAGCCACATGGCCAACCCGCGCCGTGTGACCCTGGGCCTGGACCAGAACCGCCTGGCCATGTTGCTGGCGGTGCTGCATCGCCATGGCGGCATCCCCACCCACGACCAGGATGTGTTCCTAAACGTGGTGGGCGGGGTCAAGGTACTGGAGACCGCGTCGGACCTGGCCTTGATGGCGGCGGTGATGTCGAGCCTGCGCAACCGCCCGCTGCCACACGACCTGCTGGTGTTCGGCGAGGTGGGCCTGTCCGGTGAAGTGCGCCCGGTGCCGAGCGGGCAGGAGCGCCTGAAGGAGGCCGCCAAGCACGGCTTCAAGCGCGCCATCGTGCCCAAGGGCAACGCGCCCAAGGAAGCGCCGCCGGGGCTGCAGGTGATTGCGGTGACGCGCCTGGAGCAGGCGTTGGATGCGTTGTTTGAATAAAATGTAATCAATTTGCCATGATGGCAAATTGACGCCATAGTTCTGTCTCTCTACTATCGCGCCTTCGTTTTTTGCTTCCAGGGATGGGAAGATGGCGTTTTTGGTGTCTGGCACAAAGCTGTCCTGCTTCTGGCTGTTGTTGGGCATCCTTGCTGGCCCTGCATCGGCCGCAAGCTTGCCGGGTGACCAGGAACTGATTCGCGAGCGTCAGGGGCGGTTGCTTGAAGAGCAGCAGCGGCGCCTGCAGGAACTCAAGGAGCTGCCTGGCAGCACCGCCCCTACCCAGACTGCACCGGCGCCGGCCGATTCCCGCTGCTTTCAGATCGACACCATCGAGCTCAAGGGCGCCGACAGCCTCTCAAGCGCCCAGCGCAGCCGCGTGCTACAGCCCTACATCGGCCAGTGCCTGGGCGTTACCCAGCTCAATGAAGTGCTCAAAGCCATCACCAACCTCTACATCGACAAGGGCTGGGTGACCAGCCGCGCCTACCTGCAGCAACAGGACCTGTCCTCAGGACACCTGCAGGTGCTGGTGGTGGAAGGGCGACTGGAAGGTCTGCGCGGTGCCGATGACAGTCAACTGTCCGCACGCGATCTGGGCATGACCTTTCCTGGCCGTGAAGGCGAACCGGTCAACCTGCGTGAAATCGAACAGATGGTCGACCAGCTCAATCGCTTGTTGTCGAACAAAGCACAGATGGAACTGAGCCCCGGTGCTGCCGTAGGAGGCAGTACCGTGCTGGTGCGCAATACCGCACAGAAACCCTGGCGCGCAGCGATCTCGCGCAACAACAACGGGCAGAAGAGCACCGGCGAGCAGCAGGTCAACCTGGGCTTCGAATGGGGCAGCCCGCTGGGCCTGGCCGACCAACTGGTGCTGCGCGGTGGCCACGATGTGGTCAGTGACCACGCTGTCGGTTCGAAGAACGGCGTGCTGTTTTACAACCTGCCGTGGGGCTGGTGGAACTTCACCTACAGCTATAGCGAAAGCGAGTACCGTGCGCTCGGCCAGGGCAATGGCTAGAGTTGTCAGCAATTAGTGATGATTTTGCCTACCCGATTAGATCGTTAAATGGTCTAGATAATTTTTGGGGTTAGAGATTTTGGCCGTGTACGGGTACAGAATTAAGAATGTTGACGAAGGTTACGTTGGGATATACCTGGATTTTGGTGGTTGTGGACTTAGTCTTATTGTGTCTGATCAATGCCTGTCGATTGTAGAGGGGTGATGCAATATTTGGATGGCGAGATTTCGATCCGGCTTCTGGTACCAGACTCAATGATCCCGCAACTGGTTATGTAGCCAAAGATGGTTCTTACGTTGTGCGGAATGACCGGACTGGTGCGATCGTGCAGATATCGGATAAGAATGATAAAAATTGGGTCGCGCCATGGGGCTAAATGTAATGAACGAATTTGTATTTCTGGGTGCGGGGCCGGAGCCCACTAGGCTTTGGGGTGAAACGCCTTTATTTAACTTAATTGATGGGCATAAATTACTAGTTTTTTGCGATGAACACGATGCAGCCGTACTCGGAATCGAGGGGTTTAAAGTCATTGGAGATAAAAGAGTGCCTGACATGGATTGTATTGCGGATTTTTCTGCCCTGGCTATGACTGCCGGAGAGCTATTCCCGGCTGAGTCTAGAAAATCGGCCAAGTACTTCCTAAGTATGATTTCAGACCCTGATACGCTATTGGAGTTCGTTTTAGTTAAAGTTTGACGGTGCAAAAGGGGCTGCAGACACTCTGGCTACGCTGAGTCAAGGCCAAAAAAGAGCTGTCGGAAAAATTGACAATATTCTTAATAATTTCAAGGATAGTGATATTACGGGTACCTTAAAGGATATGGCTGGTAATCCTGTTCCGAAGCCTGGCGGTTGTTATCGGGATCACCTAAGGATGCTCCGATCAACTTGCCGAAAGGCGGCGGCAGGCCAAGCATTCTGCGGCGCGTGGCGCTGATTGCCGAAAGAAAGTCCCAGGCACAGCGTTTTGAGGGCTTTGTCGCCCGGTCTTCCGTGTTACGCGCGTAACTCGCCCATACTCATTAGCTTTTTTCGAGCCATCCACAGGTTCGACAGAGCGAACAGCGTGGTCAACTGAGCCGTGTTGTTCATCAGCCCTCGAAAGCGCACTTTCACGTAACCAAATTGCCGTTTGATCACCCGAAACGGATGCTCAACCTTGGCCCGTGCCTGAGCTTTGCAGTACTCAATTTTGCGCTTGGCTTTGTAAAGCAGGCTGCGTTTGTTCAGCTTGGAATACGTGCTGCGGCGCGCGGCGACTTGCCAGATTACTCACGACTTTCATGCTCTTCGCGCTTCTCGACACCGGTGTATCCGGCGTCTGCATACACCGTGCTTTCTTCGCCATGCAACAGCTCGGCGACCTGTGTGACATCGGCCACATTGGCTGCGGTGCCATGGACGTGATGAACCAGGCCGGACTCAGCATCGACGCCAGCGCCTGGGATAGGTCGGCACTGTCGGCCAGCGCGTTGCCGGCATGCAGCCCATGACGGTCAGGGCCGCGTCCAGCAGGCGAGCGGTACGAGGAACAACAGGGTGGCTGGGCATACATGCCATGTGTGCGTCCTTTGAAGGGGTATCGAGGGCGCGGATGATCACAGAGAGACCATGCTTGTGCCGTCAGGCCTTCCCGCCTCGGTGCGCCCACACTCAGTCGCTTTCCGATGGCCAACAGGCACACACAAAAAGGGCCGGTGCACGTGCACCAGCCCTTCCTCATCAACCGAGCACTATCAATGCTCAGCCACCGTCTCTCGCCTCACTACCTGCCCCCCATGCTCATCCTTCTCCAGCAACGGAATCTCCTTGCCCTCGGCATCGAACAGCTTGCCGTCTTCGAAGTAGTCGCCGTCACGCAGCCCGGAAATGTCCGAGTAGTTCAGCGTGCGCTCGGAGGCGGCCACGAACACCGACTGATGATCGGAGTTGCCGGTCTTGAAGTGGTTGAACACCAGGTTCAGCAGAATCGCCATGATCGCCGACGAGCTGATGCCGGAGTGGAAGATGGTCTCGAACCAGTTCGGGAACTGCGCGTAGAAGTTGGGCGCGGCAATCGGGATCATGCCGAAGCCCAGTGAGGCGGCCACGATGATCAGGTTCATGTTGTTGCGGTAGTCCACCTTGGACAGCGTGCGGATACCACTGGCCGCCACGGTGCCGAACAGCACGATCCCCGCGCCACCCAGTACCGAGGTCGGTACGGCGGCAATCACCCGGCCCATGATCGGCAGCAGGCCCAGCACCACCAGGATCACGCCACCGGTAGCCACCACGTAGCGGCTCTTCACCCCGGTCACGGCCACCAGGCCGACGTTCTGGGCGAATGCGCTCTGGGTGAACGAACCGAAGATCGGCGCCAGGATGCTCGAGGCCATGTCGGCACGCAGGCCATCGCCCAGGCGCTTGGAGTCGACCTTGGTGTCGATGATCTCACCTACCGCGAGGATGTCGGCCGAGGTTTCCACCAGGGTCACCATGATCACGATGCACATCGACAGGATGGCCGCGATATGGAAGGTCGGCATGCCGAAGTGGAACGGGGTAGGGAAGGCCACCAGCGGACCTTCGAGCACCTTGCTGAAATCAGCCATGCCCAGCGACCAGGCGATCAGGGTGCCGAACACCATCGCCAGCAGGATCGACAGCCGCGAGATCGCCGCGCTGCCCAGCTTGCTCAGTATCAGCACGATCAGGAAGGTCACCGCCGCCAGGCCGATGTTGGACATGCTGCCGAAGTCCGGTGCCTTGCTGTTGCCGCCCATGACCCAGCGCGCCGCGACCGGCATCAGGGTCAGGCCGATGGTGGTGATCACGATGCCGGTCACCAGTGGCGGGAAGAACTTGGTGATGCGCGAGAACACCGGGGTGATCAGAAACCCGATCAACGAGGCCGCCATCACCGCGCCCAGCACCCCCGGCAGGCCGCCGCCGCCCTCGCTGCTGAGAATCGCGCCCATGGTGGCCACGCCGGCAAACGAAACGCCCTGTACCAGCGGCAACTGGCAACCGAAGAACGGCAGGCCCAGGGTCTGCAGCAGGGTCGCCAGGCCACCGGCAAACAGCGATGCGGCAATCAGCAGGCCGATGTCGGCCGGGCCCAGGCCGGCCGCCTGGCCGAGAATCAGCGGTACCGCGACGATACCGCCGTACATGGTGAGTACGTGTTGCAGCCCGTACGCCAGGTTGGCGCCGAGCCCCAGGTTCTCGTCTTCAGGACGTGATGCCGTGGACGTGTCGGGGGAGGACGTAGTCATGGGAGCAGGTTCTCTGTTTTATTGTTGTGGCGCTACTGTAGACAACTCGTGCCATTCATTGCCAGAACAATTGTATACAATTTTTAGATTGGCACAGGAACAGTCAGGTCATTGGTTTGGGTGCAGGCGTGGATGCAGTTATCGTTCCAACACGCAGCACCAGGCCCGCCAGGGCTGGGTCCGGTGGCATGAACGGCTGTTTGAAAGCTGTCTGGGTGGACAGGAAGGCGGGGCGGGGTCAGGTCGGTAGCGGGCTAAAAGATTTCAAATGTCGATGAGTTGATGGAATTCGCGCTCCAGTTCGGTGCGATCGGCCAGGTTGAGCTCCACCAGGCGGCACAAGTGCTCCAGCGAATCGAGGTCGATGTGCTCGCAGATAAACCCCAGCTGGGTATCGTCGACATGGCGCAGTTCCACCGTCATGGTGACGAGCGCCTCTTCACCCAGGCGTATCTGCGCAGCGAACGGCCGCTCGAGGTCGGCGTCCCAGGCCTTGGGCGCCTCGATCAGCAGGCCCTTGAGCGACAGGTCGAGCAGGTTGACCGGCCAGCGTCGTTCGCCCTGGAGCAGTTCGGTCGGTGCATCGAAGGGTATGCGCTGGAAGCGCCGGCGTTCTGGGTGATCGCTCATGGTGAAGGCCCTTTGCAGTAGAACCTGGCTGGAACCTGACTGACTATAGCTCAGGGCTTGCCAGCATGATCGCGAACGCGCATAACGAGACTGTGGGCGGGGCTGCAGGCTCTAGACCAAAGCAAGTATGGCAATGCGCCAAGACTCGCCCTAGACTCGATGGGCGGTCTTTCATATCCACTAGCTGGAAGCAAACCATGAACAACAATAATAGCCTGCTACGCCATATACCGTGGCTGCTGCTGGCAGTCCTGGGGGCCTGTGCGCTGGGTGTGGTTGCCCTGCGCCGTGGCGAAGCGATCAACGCCTTGTGGATTGTGGTTGCCTCGGTAGCCCTCTACCTGGTCGCCTACCGTTACTACAGTCTGTTCATCGCCACCAAGGTGATGCAGCTGGACCCGCGCCGGGCCACCCCGGCGGTGCTCAACAATGATGGTCTGGACTATGTGCCGACCAACAAGCACATCCTGTTCGGTCACCACTTCGCGGCCATCGCCGGCGCTGGCCCGCTGGTGGGCCCGGTACTGGCTGCGCAGATGGGCTATCTGCCCGGTACGCTCTGGCTGATCGCCGGCGTGGTACTGGCCGGTGCAGTGCAGGACTTCATGATCCTGTTCCTGTCCACCCGCCGCAACGGTCGCTCGCTGGGCGACATGGTGCGTGAGGAAATGGGCCGCATTCCCGGCACCATCGCCCTGTTCGGCTGCTTCCTGATCATGATCATCATCCTTGCGGTGCTGGCGCTGATCGTGGTCAAGGCCCTGGCCGAAAGCCCATGGGGCATGTTCACGGTGATGGCGACCATCCCCATCGCGATGTTCATGGGCGTGTACATGCGTTATATCCGCCCGGGCCGCATCGGCGAGATCTCGCTGATCGGTGTGGTGCTGCTGTTGCTGTCCATCTGGCTGGGGGGCCTGGTGGCCGCCGATCCGGTGTGGGGCCCGGCGTTCACCTTCACCGGCGTGCAGATCACCTGGATGCTTGTGGGCTATGGCTTCGTCGCCGCCGTGCTGCCGGTATGGCTGGGGCTGGCGCCGCGTGACTACCTCTCTACCTTCCTCAAGATCGGTACCATCATTGCCCTGGCCATCGGCATCCTGGTGCTGGCGCCCGAGCTGAAGATGCCGGCGCTGACCCAATTCACCGACGGCACCGGCCCGGTGTGGAAGGGCACCCTGTTCCCGTTCCTGTTCATTACCATCGCCTGTGGCGCGGTATCGGGCTTCCATGCGCTGATCTCCTCGGGCACCACGCCCAAGCTGCTGGACAACGAAGTCAACGCCCGCTACATCGGCTATGGCGGCATGCTGATGGAGTCGTTCGTCGCGATCATGGCCATGGTTGCCGCCTCGGTGATCGAGCCGGGCGTGTACTTCGCCATGAACAGCCCGGCCGCGGTGGTCGGTGCCGACGTGGTGTCGGTGGCGCAGACAGTCAGCAGTTGGGGCTTTGCCATCACCCCCGAGCAGCTCGAGGCGGTCGCCCGGGACATCGGCGAGCACACCGTGCTGGCCCGTGCCGGTGGTGCGCCGACCCTGGCGGTGGGTATCGCACAGATCCTGCACCAGGTACTACCGGGTGAAAACACCATGGCGTTCTGGTACCACTTCGCGATCCTGTTCGAAGCCCTGTTCATCCTCACTGCGGTAGACGCCGGTACGCGTGCCGGGCGCTTCATGCTGCAGGACCTGCTGGGCTCGTTCGTGCCGGCGCTCAAGCGCACCGAGTCGTGGGGCGCCAACCTGCTCGCCACCGCCGGCTGTGTGGCGTTGTGGGGCTACCTGCTGTACCAGGGCGTGATCGACCCGCTGGGTGGCATCAACACCTTGTGGCCGCTGTTCGGCATCTCCAACCAGATGCTGGCCGGTATCGCGCTGATGCTCGGCACCGTGGTGCTGATCAAGATGAAGCGCCAGCAGTACATGTGGGTCACCCTGGTGCCGGCGGTATGGCTGCTGATCTGCACCACCACCGCAGGCTTCATCAAGCTGTTCGACCCGAACCCGGCGGTGGGCTTCCTGGCCCTGGCCAACAAGTACAGCGCGGCGCTGGACGCCGGTCAGGTACTGGCCCCGGCCAAGGACATCGCGCAGATGCAGCACGTGATCTTCAACGCGTACACCAACGCGACGCTGACCGCGCTGTTCCTGTTCGTGGTGTTCAGCATCCTGTTCTTCGCGCTCAAGGTCGGTATCCGCGCCTTGAACAAGAAAGAACGTACCGACAAGGAATCGCCGTTCCAGGCCTTGCCGGACGCGTAAACCAAGAGGATTGCAGACATGTTCAACGATCTCGGTCGACTGGGTAAGTACCTGGGGCAGGCAGCCCGCCTGATGGTCGGCATGCCCGACTACGACAATTACGTCGAGCATATGCAAACCCGGCACCCCGACCTGCCGCCGATGACCTACGAGGAGTTCTTCCGGGAACGCCAGGAGGCGCGCTACGGCGGCAAGGGCGGGCCCAAGTGCTGTTGAAAGACGGCACCGCCCGCGTGTGACAAACCTGTGGGAGCCCGGGCAGCCGGGCTCCCACAGTCATTTCAGTGTTCAGGAGATTTTCCGTGCAACCCATTCCCGTCACCGTGCTCAGCGGTTTTCTGGGGGCCGGCAAGACCACCTTGCTGCGTCACCTGCTCAAGGCCGAGCACGGCCTGAAAATCGCCGTGATCGAAAACGAGTTCAGCGACGCCGGCATCGACACCCAACTGCTGGGCGACGAACCGGTGCAGGTCATGACCCTGGCCAACGGCTGCGTGTGCTGCACCATCCACACCGACCTGACCAAGGCGCTGTTCCTGCTGCTGGAGCGTCTGGACAGCGGCGAAATCGCCTTCGACCGGCTGGTGATCGAGTGCACCGGCCTGGCCGACCCGGCACCGGTGGCGCAGACCTTCTTCATCGACGAAGAGCTGCGCGAGCGCTACATCCTCGACGGCATCATCACCCTGGTGGATGCCGCGCATGCCGACCTGCACCTGACCCAGACCATCGCCCAGGCCCAGGTCGGGTTTGCCGATCGCCTGCTGGTGAGCAAGACCGACCTGGTCGATGCGGCCGCGTTCGAGGCTTTGAGCCAGCGCCTGGCGCGGATCAACCGACGTGCGCCGATCCGTGTGGTGGACAACGGCAGGATCGACCTGGCCGAGCTGCTGGATGTGCGCGGGTTCAACCTCAACGCCAGCCTCAACCTGCGGCCTGTTGTGGCGGCGGGCAACAGCCTGGACCGGATCTCCAGCATGGTGCTGCGTACCGATGTGCCGCTGGATATCGACCGGCTGAGCGAGTTCATGAACCAATTGCTGGAGGCGCATGGCAAGCAGCTGTTGCGCTACAAGGGCGTATTGAACATTGCTGGCGAGGATCGGCGGCTGGTGTTTCAGGGCGTGCTGAAGCTCTATGGCTTCGACTGGGATACCGAGTGGGCCGAAGGCGAACAGCGCGAGAGTGTGATGGTGTTCATTGCCGATGACCTGCCCGAGGCGAAGATTCGCGAGGGGTTCGAGGCCTTGGGTCGCCCCTGAGGGCCCATCGCGGGTCAAGCCCGCTCCCACAGGTTTACTACCCATCTGGAGGGCTATGAAATCCTGTGGGAGCGGGCTTGACCCGCGATGCCACAAAAAAGCCCGGCTGGGAGCCGGGCTTTTTCACATCAGGTACCTGCGATCAGTTGCCGTACACCGGCAGCTTGGCGCAGATGGCCTTGACCTTCTCGCGAACGGCGTCGATCACCGCTTCGTTGTTCAGGTCGTCCAGGATGTCGCAGATCCAGCCCGCCAGTTCCTTGCACTCTGCTTCCTTGAAGCCGCGAGTGGTCACGGCCGGGGTGCCGAAGCGCAGGCCGGAAGTGACGAACGGGGAGCGTGGGTCGTTTGGCACGGAGTTCTTGTTGACGGTGATGAAGGCTTTGCCCAGGGCAGCGTCTGCGTCCTTGCCGGAGATTTCCTGCTTGATCAGCGACAGCAGGAACAGGTGGTTTTCAGTACCGCCCGACACCACGTCGAAGCCGCGCTCGATGAACACGCCGGCCATGGCCTGGGCGTTCTTCACCACTTGCTGCTGGTAGGCCTTGAACTCAGGCTGCAGCGCTTCCTTGAAGCAGATCGCCTTGGCCGCGATCACGTGCTCCAGCGGGCCGCCCTGGGCGCCCGGGAATACGGCGGAGTTCAGCTTCTTCTCGATGTCGGCGTTGGCACGGGCCAGGATCAGGCCGCCACGTGGACCGCGCAGGGTCTTGTGGGTGGTGGTGGTGACCACGTCGGCGAACGGTACCGGGTTCGGGTACACGCCAGCGGCGACCAGGCCAGCCACGTGGGCCATGTCGACGAACAGGTAGGCACCGACCTTGTCGGCGATTTCGCGGAAGCGCGGGAAGTCCAGCACCTGCGAGTAGGCCGAGAAACCGGCCACGATCATTTTCGGCTTGTGCTCGACCGCCAGGCGCTCGACTTCGTCGTAGTCGATCAGGCCGTTGGCGTCGATGCCGTACTGGATGGCGTTGTACAGCTTGCCCGAGGACGACACGGCCGCGCCGTGGGTCAGGTGGCCGCCGTGGGCCAGGCTCATGCCCAGGATGGTGTCACCGGCCGACAGCAGGGCCAGGTAGACGGCAGCGTTGGCCTGGGAACCGGCGTGCGGCTGCACGTTGGCGTAGTCGGCGCCGAACAGCTGCTTGGCGCGGTCGATGGCCAGTTGCTCGACCACGTCGACGTATTCGCAGCCACCGTAGTAGCGCTTGCCCGGGTAGCCTTCGGCGTACTTGTTGGTCAGTACCGAGCCTTGAGCTTCCATCACCGCAGGGCTGGTGTAGTTTTCCGAAGCGATCAGCTCAATGTGCTCTTC
This sequence comes from Pseudomonas sp. UBA7500, assembly GCF_002478435.1. Taxonomy (NCBI): domain Bacteria; kingdom Pseudomonadati; phylum Pseudomonadota; class Gammaproteobacteria; order Pseudomonadales; family Pseudomonadaceae; genus Pseudomonas; species Pseudomonas sp. UBA7500. Next base: position 65,247 of record NZ_DLNW01000022.1, read on the forward strand.
CTGGCGCTGAGCTTCTTGCTCCATGGCGGCAAAGAGATCGGCGTCGTACTTGGCAATGGTCAAATCACGGCTGAACATGGCGGTCCTCAAGGATCGTGCTGAAATAGGCGGGCATTCTACCTCATCGGCTTTTGTCTGGCATATGAAAGGGCATCATGTCGCAGACAAGCGGGGCTCATTCAGGCTCGGTGTGAACTTATCGCGGGTCAAGCCCGCTCCCACAGGTCTGGTATCCGCTCTCGGGGGCCGAGAACATCCTGTGGGAGCGGGCTTGACCCGCGATGCGTCATTCGAACATGAACAACGTTTCGTTGCTGAACTGCGCCTCGAACTGGTTGGCCGGCATCGGCCGCCCGAACAGGTAGCCCTGCACCTCGTCGCAACCGTGCTCGCGCAGAAACTCCAGTTGCTCATGGGTCTCCACACCCTCGGCGATCACCGCCAGGTTCAGGCTGTGGGCCATGGCGATGATGGCGCGGGCGATCTGCGCATCCTGCTCGCCCTCGGGCAGACCGTCGACGAAGGTGCGGTCGATCTTGAGCACGTCGATGGGGAACTGCTTGAGGTAGTTGAGCGACGAGTAGCCGGTGCCGAAGTCGTCCACCGCAATGCTCAGCCCCAGATTCTTCAGGCTGTCGAGGATCACCATCGCCTCGTTGACCTCGCGCATCAGGATGCTTTCGGTCAGTTCCAGCTCCAGGCACGCCGGCGGCAGCCCGGTATCGGCCAGGATGGTGGCGATGCGCGTGCCCAGTTGGCCATCGGAGAACTGGCGCGCCGAAATGTTCACCGACACCTTGGGCACTCGCACCTTGGCCTGGTGCCAGGCCTTGAGCTGGCGGCAGGCTTCGCTGATGACCCAGTCGCCCACGTCCACCACCAGCCCCAGCTCCTCGATCACCGGGATGAAGTCGCCCGGCGGCACCAGCCCGCGGCGCGGGTGGCGCCAGCGCAGCAGGGCCTCGGCACCGGTCAGGCGCTTGCCGTCGCCGCTGAACTGCGGCTGGTAGTAGAGGATGAATTCGTTCTGCTCCAGCGCATGACGCAGGTCGCTTTCCAGCTCCAGGCGCTCCAGCGCACTGGCGTTCATGTCGGCCTGGTAGAACTGGAAGTTGTTCTTGCCGCGCTCCTTGGCGTGGTACATCGCGGTGTCGGCGTTCTTCATCAGCTGGCTCAGCTCGCTGCCGTCCTGCGGGCTGAGGGCGATGCCGATGCTGGCAGTGACGAAGAACTCGCGGTTCTCCAGCACGAACGGTCGCACCAGGCTGCCCAGGATCTGCTCGGCCACGTGGATCGCGCGGTTGAGCGCGATTTCGCGGGTGGCCTTGGGTTGCAGCAGCAAGGTGAATTCATCGCCGCCCATGCGTGCCACGGTGTCGTCGTCGTGTACGCAGTCGAGCAGGCGTTCGGCCATGTCCTTGAGCATGCGATCGCCTGCGGCATGCCCCAGGGAGTCGTTGATCGGCTTGAAACGGTCCAGGTCCAGGAACATCAGCACCACCCAGGCCTTCTGCCGCTCGGCCTGCTGCAGCGCGGTGTGCAGGCGGTCCTGGAACAGCGTGCGGTTGGGCAGGTGGGTCAGGGCGTCGTAGTAGGCCAGGCGGTGAATGCGCTGTTCGCTGGCCTTGCGCTCGCTGATGTCGGTGAAGAAGCACACGTAGCTGGCCAGGTCACCCTCGTCGTCGAGTACCGCGGTGATGCCGACCCACGCCGGGTAGTGCTCGCCGCTGCGGCGCTTGAGCCAGACCTCGCCCTCCCAGGTGCCGCGCTGGTGCAGTTGCTTGAGCACGTAGTTGAGGTGGGCTTCCTGCTGTTCGTCGACGGTTAGCAGGCTCGGCAACTGGTCGAGCACGTCGCTCACCGCGTAGCCGCTGACCCGGCTGAAGGCTTCGTTGGCCTGCACGATGTAGCCGGCCGGGTCGGTGATCAGGATCGCCGAGGTGGAATGCTCGAACACCGTGGCGGCCATGCGCAGGTCTTTCTCGGCGCGGCGTTGCTGGCTGATGTCGCGGCCGACGCCCAGGATGCCCTCGAAATGGTTGTGCTCGTCCCACACCAGTACCACGCGCAGCTCGATCGGGATCTTGCGGCCGTCGGCGCGCAGACAGTCGAACAGGAACAGCTGGGTGGTCACCTCGGTGCGCAGGCGTTCCAGCGCGGCGGGTTCCTCGAGGGCCCGTTTGACCCGTTCGAACAGGGTGAACACGCCGGTCAGCTGCGCCGGGTTGGCAATGGTCGACTGCCAGCCGTTGGCGAAGATCCACGGCACGTCGTAGCCCAGTACCGTCTGCACCGAAGGGCTGACGTAGTTGAGCTGCAACTGCGGGTCGGTGGAGAAGATCACGTCGCTGATGCTCTCGGCGAGCATGCGGTAGCGCTGCTCGCTGTCGCGCAGCGATTCGCTCGCCTCGATCTGGTCGGTGACGTCCTTGCCCACCCCGATGATGCGCAGCACCGTGCCGTCAGGGTCGCGGGTAAGGGCCTGTTCGCGAATGTCGTAGCGTCGCCAGCTCTGGTCGTGGTGAAGAAAACGCAGTTGGCAATGCAACTGCTCCACATAGCCGCTCTGGCGCTGCTGCTGGCGCATCTGGCGAAACAGCTCGGCGTCCTGCGGGTGCAGCAGCACCTCCCAGAAGTACTCGCCCATCTGCGCCAGCTCGCTGCGCGAATAGCCCAGGGTCTGGCCCAGGTGGCGGTTGCTGAAGATCATGCGCAGGCTGTGCACATCCTGCACGTACAGCTGGTCGGGCACGGTGCGCACCACGTCCGACCAGAAGCTTTCGCGCTCCAGCAGCGACAGCTCCACGCGCTTGCGGCTGGTGATATCGCTGATGCTCAGGATCACGGCCTGGTAGTCACGCCGTGCCTGGGGGAAGCGCACCATCAGCCACAGGTGCTGGTCCTGGCCCTGGGGGTCGCTGAGCCGCACTTCCAGCTCCAGCAGGCGCAGGTCCTGCACCACTGCCTCGACCAACTGCATGCCCACCCCGTCGGCGCCCGGCGAGTGGCCTTCGATCAGGCGCTGCCAGGCGCTCTCGCAGCAGCCGGCGCCCAGCAGTTGCAGGGCCACCTGATTGACTTCGGTAACCTTCAGCTCGCCCAGCAGGCTGTGGCGCAGCGATACATCCTGGGCCAGGCGCTGGGCCAGCTCGGCTGTGCTGCGCAAGCGCAGGCGTTCCAGCAGTTCGGTCAGCCCCGACAGGTCGAGTACGCACAAGGCCACGCCCGTGCCTTCGAAGATGTCCTGATAGCGTCGCCGACCTTCCTGCAGGGCGCGGTGGCGGCGGCGCATGCTGATCAGCGCCAGCAGCGGGATCAGCGCGCACACCAGGCCCAGCACGCACTTGCCGATCAAGGCCGGCAGCAGTTGCTGGCGGCTGTGGGCGGCATCGAACAGGCCGCGCAGTTGCCAGTCGCTGTTGTCCAGGTACGCCAGCAGCACGCTTTGCGGCGGCTCGATGCTGGCGTCGCGCGCATCGAGCGGCGGCGCGTGGCGATCGATGACCTGAGCCGTGCGGCTGTTTTCCAGCAGCCACAGTGGTGGCGCGGCGTGGTCCAGGGGTTGGCTCAGTTGCTGGTAGTACTCCGGGGCCAGGCGCAGCAGCCAATAGCCACGGGTGTCGCTGTCGGGGTGCTGCAGCAGCAGGTAGACCAGGCTGTTGTCGTCGCTGTTGCTGAAGTAGTACGGGCGCTCCTGGCCCAGGTGCAGCAGCTCCTGGAGCGTCTTGCGGTCGGCACTGATGCCCGCGCTGTCGCGCAGCAACGCGCCCTGGGCGTCCACCCACACCAGGCTGCGCAGGGCGGGCAGGCGTGCGTGCAGGTGTTCGAGCAGCGGCGGCAGGTCGGTGACGGCCGGTGCGGCGGGGTAGGGTTGCAGCAGGGTGAGGGCTTTTTGCGCGTTCAATGCCAGGCTCAGGTTGAGCTGGCTGGCCAGTTCGGCACTTGCATCCAGGCTCTGCTGGCGGCGATCGGCCTGGGTATGGCGGAACTGCTCGAACACCTGCCAGAACAGCAGCGCGAGCAACAGCAGCACCAGGATGGCCAACGCGCCTTTGAGCGAGCCACGCAAGGGCGAACCGGACGCACTCGTGGCTTTGCGCGGGGATGAAGGCTGAGTCAGATTGGTCAAACGCTGTTCCTGCGTGAGGCTGTGGCAGGTGATCGCTACGCAGCGACAAGCGGCGCAGTGTGCGGTAGTCCTGTCGCATCCCGGTTCCAGGCGCGCACTATAAGCTGCACGCCCGAAGGGCGGCTAGCATGCCTTGAAGTGTGGCAAAGTGCCAGTCCTGTTCGTCAGCGGAATGGTTTCCTGCTTTTTGATACAAATTGCACACGCTGTGTTGATTGCAATGTGCCATTTCCCTATCTAGGATGTGCCCCCTCACTTAAGGCAGCGAACCCACGGATGGGTGTTTGACGCTGTTTTGGTAGGCCCCGTGCCGCCTGGGCTTTTTCGGTCGGCGCGGGGCCTGCAGTCCAACTACAGGCCAAGGATGTCCTACTCAAGCAAGTTGCACGCTCGTTACCACGAGGTTGCCCGGCAGGCTGTATCACCAGACTGTTTTGCGGGCGAGGACGTGCGTTTTTCCAGTGAGTACGAAGCACTGGAAGGCGAGTTGAACAAGGCTCAGTCCGTTCACGAGAGCGGCCAGATCGACTGGCTTCGCGTGCTCGAGAACAGCGAGACGCTGCTGCGCACACAGTCCAAGGACCTGCGGGTTGCCGCCTGGTTGACGTGGGCGTTGTATCAACGCGAATCCTTCCCGGGCCTGCTGGCCGGCGTGGGGCTGTTGCAGCACCTGTGCGAGCAGCACTGGGCGCAGGTGCACCCGGCCAAGCCACGCACGCGGGCCGCGGCCATCGGCTGGCTGGTGCCGCGCCTGGAGCAGGTACTGGGTGAAAATGTCGCGATCAAGGAGCAACTGGCGCTGTTCCGCCGCCTGGTCGACAGCCTGCAGGCGCTCGATGCAGCCCTGACCACGCACCTGGGCGATGAGGCGCCGCTGTTGCTGCCGTTGTGCCGACGCCTGTCGAGCATGGTGCAACGTGCTGCCGACAATCAGCCCGAACCCGGTGCCGTGGGCGCGGTCGTGGCCCAGGTCAAGCAGGCCGCCACCCAGTTGCTCACCCCCGGCGCCCCCGTCGACAGCGAAAAAGACGCGCACAAGGTGTTACGCACCCTGCAGGATGGCGCTCGACCGTTATCGAACTGGTGGCTCAAGCAGAAGGCCACCGACGTGCGCGCCTTGCGCCTCAACCGCACGCTGCTGTGGTTGCAGATCGACGCGGTGCCCGAGCGCAATGCCGAACAGGTGACCGTGCTGCGCGGGTTGCCGGTCGACCGCCTGAAGATCTACCAGGAACGCTTTGCCAACGGCCAGTACGCCGACCTGCTGATGGAGCTCGAGGCCAGCCTGGCCAAGTCGCCGTTCTGGTTCGACGGCCAGCGCATGGTCTGGGAGTGCCTGCTGGAGCTCAACGCCGAGCAGGGCATGCGCGAGGTGGAGTTCCACTTCGCGCAACTGCTGCAGCGCCTGCCCGGGGTGGTGGAGCTGCGCTTTCATGACGGCACGCCGTTTGCCGACCCGGCGACGCGGGGCTGGATCAACGCCAGCGTCATGCCGCACCTGCAGAGCACCAGCGCACCGCGCAAGGTCGAGACCGACCTCGCGACCAGCCTGCCACCCTGGGAGCTGGCCCTGGAGGCGGTGCTGCCCGTGCTGCGCAAGGACGGCCTCAAGCCTGCCGTGCAGATACTCAAGCAGGGCATGCAGGCGGCTCAAGGCGGGCGTGTGCGCTTTTTCTGGCAGCTCAGCCAGGCGCGGCTGTGCTTTCTGGCCAAGAAGTACGAACTGGCCAAGACCCAGCTCGAAGCCCTAGATCACGAACTGCAACAGGCCGGCCTGCATCAGTGGGAGCCGGACCTGGCACTGGAAGTACTGCGTCTGCTGCACAGCTGTTGTGAGCTGCTGCCGCAGAACCACGCCGTGCGCGAACGCAAGGATGAGGTTTATCGCAGGCTGTGCCACCTCGACCTCGAAGTGGTACTCGACTAGGCCCCCGGGCCGCAAACGCAAGGAGAAAAGCCATGGCCAAAGAAGGCTCGGTAGCCCCCAAGGAACGCATCAACGTCACGTTCAAACCTGCCACGGGCGGTGCCCAGGAAGAAATCGAACTGCCCTTGAAGCTGCTCGCGATCGGTGACTACACCCAGCGTCCGGACGAACGCAAGGTAGAGGACCGCAAGCCCATCAGCATCGACAAGATGACGTTTGACGAAGTGCTCGCCAAGCAGGAGTTGAGCCTGACCCTCAGCGTGCCCAACCGCCTGCAGGACGACGAAAGCGCCAGCGATGAGCTGGGCATCAGCCTGCGGGTCAACTCCATGAAGGACTTCAACCCGGCCAGCCTGGTCGAGCAGGTGCCAGAGCTCAAGAAGCTGATGGAACTGCGCGATGCGCTGGTGGCACTCAAGGGCCCGCTGGGCAACGCACCGGCTTTTCGCAAGGCCATCGAAGGCGTGCTCGCCGACGATGAGTCGCGCACCCGCGTACTCGGCGAACTGGGCCTGAGCGCCACGCCGACCACCGACGCTTGAGCCTCCCCCGTCAAGGAAGAACACCATGAGCACCAGCGCAGCACAGCAAACCAGCAGCACCGAAGGCGAGTACAGCATTCTCGACAACATCATCGCGCAAACCCGCCTGACGCCCGACGATGAAGCCTATGACATTGCCAAGCGCGGCGTGTCGGCCTTCATCGAAGAGCTGCTCAAGCCGCACAACGACGGCGAACCGGTCAAGAAGGCCATGGTCGACCGTATGATCGCCGAGATCGATGCCAAGCTCAGCCGCCAGATGGACGCGATTCTCCACCATCCCGACTTCCAGTCGCTGGAGTCGGCCTGGCGTGGCCTGCAGTTGCTGGTCGACCGCACCAACTTTCGCGAAAACATCAAGATCGAAATTCTCAACGTCTCCAAGCAGGACCTGCTGGACGACTTCGAGGACTCGCCCGAAGTCATGCAGGCCGGTCTCTACAAGCACATCTATACCGCAGAGTACGGCCAGTTCGGTGGTCAACCGGTGGGCGCGATCATCGCCAACTACTTCATGTCGCCCAGCTCCCCCGACGTCAAGCTGATGCAGTACGTCTCCAGCGTCGCGTGCATGTCCCATGCGCCGTTCATCGCCGCTGCCGGTCCGAAGTTCTTCGGCCTCGAAAGCTTCACCGGCCTGCCGGACCTCAAGGATCTCAAGGACCACTTCGAAGGCCCGCAGTTTGCCAAGTGGCAGAGCTTTCGCCAGTCCGAGGACGCGCGCTACATCGGCCTCACCGTGCCGCGCTTCCTGCTGCGCAACCCTTATGACCCGGAGGAAAACCCGGTCAAGTCGTTCGTCTACAAGGAAACCGTGGCCAACAGCCACGAGCACTACCTGTGGGGCAACACCGCCTATGCGTTCGGCACCAAGCTGACCGACAGCTTCGCCAAGTTCCGCTGGTGCCCGAACATCATCGGCCCGCAGAGCGGTGGCGCGGTGGAAGACCTGCCGCTGCACCACTTCGAAAGCATGGGCGAGATCGAGACCAAGATCCCCACCGAAGTGCTGGTGTCGGACCGCCGCGAGTACGAGCTGGCCGAGGAAGGCTTCATTTCCCTGACCATGCGCAAGGGCAGTGACAACGCCGCGTTCTTCTCCGCCAGTTCGGTGCAGAAACCCAAGTTCTTCGGCATCAGCGCCGAGGGCAAGGCCGCCGAGCTGAACTACAAGCTCGGTACCCAGCTGCCGTACATGATGATCGTCAACCGCCTGGCCCACTACCTCAAGGTACTGCAGCGCGAGCAGCTGGGCTCGTGGAAGGAGCGCACCGACCTGGAGTTGGAACTCAACAAGTGGATCCGCCAGTACGTGGCCGACCAGGAGAACCCGAGCGCCGAGGTGCGTGGGCGTCGTCCGCTGCGCGCGGCCCAGATCATCGTCAGCGATGTGGAAGGGGAGCCGGGTTGGTACCGGGTCAGCCTCAACGTGCGCCCGCACTTCAAGTACATGGGCGCCGACTTCACCCTGTCGCTGGTCGGCAAGCTGGATAAAGAGTAAGCGGGGGCGCGTACATGAGCGGATATGGCAGCCTTTTCGAGCGTCTGGGCGGCGAAGCCGACAAGCGTCGCGGCTGGAGCCGCGAGAGGGCTGCCATGGCCTCGGTGGCGGTGCACCTGGGCAAGATGCTCAGTACCCGTGCGGGCAGCGTGCAGACGCTGCCCGATTACGGGCTGGCAGACCTCAATGACATGCGCCTGAGCCTGCATGACGCGCTGAGCCAGGCGCGTCAGGCCATCGAGCAGTTCATCGAAGCCTACGAACCGCGCCTGACCAATGTGCGCGTGGTGTCGCTGCCGCGTGATCACGATCAGCTCAAGCTGGCTTTCAGCATCGAAGGCCTGCTTGAGCTGGACGGGATCAAGCGTCAGGTCAGCTTTTCCGCGCGCCTGGAGGGCGGCGGGCAGGTGCAGGTCAACTGAGACGCGCACCGCGCTGTCGTCTCGCGAACAGGACGTTCCTGAGCATGCAAAACAGGTAACCGAGCATGTCCTTCAATCATTACTACCAGAGCGAGCTCACCGCGTTGCGCCAGCTGGGGCGACGCTTTGCCGAGCGCAGCCCGGCCCTGGCGCCGTTTCTGGGGCAGGCCGGGCGCGACCCGGACGTGGAGCGGCTGCTCGAGGGCTTTGCCTTCCTCACCGGGCGCCTGCGCCAGAAGCTCGATGACGAACTGCCCGAGCTGAGCCATTCGCTGATGCAGTTGCTGTGGCCCAACTACATGCGCCCGCTGCCGGCGTTCAGCATCCTGCAGTTCGACCCGCTGGGCCAGTCCGGCCCGCCCTTGCGGGTGGCGCGCGATACACCGGTCGAGAGCCAGCCGATCGATGAGGTGCGCTGCCGTTTTCGCACCTGCTACCCCACCGATGTCATGGCCCTGGACCTCACCGCGCTCAATTACTCGGTAAAGGGTGATGGGGCGCTGCTCAGCCTGCGCCTGGAGATGAGCTGCGACGGGCATGTCGGCGAGCTGGAACTGAGCCGCCTGCGCCTGCACCTGGCAGGCGAGCGCTACATCAGCCAGATGCTCTACCTGTGCCTGCTGCGCAACGTGGAAGGCATCGAGCTGGTGCCACTGGGGGGCGATGGCAAGCCGCTGGTGCGCGCCAGTGGCGAGAACGTGACAGTGCGCCTGGCTGGCAACCGTATCCAGCCGGTCGGCTTCGCCGAGGAAGAGGCGCTGATTCCCTACCCGCTGAACACCTTTCGCGGTTACCGCTACCTGCAGGAGTACTTCGCCTTCCAGGACAAGTTCCTGTTCGTCGACCTTGACGGCCTGGAGGCACTCAAGTCCCTGGGCACGGAAACCCTCAAGCAGATGCGCGGGCTGGAGATACGTTTCGACATCCGCAGGGGCGGCATCCAGCGCATGCGCCCCACGCTGGACAACGTCAAGCTGTACTGCACCCCTATCGCCAACCTGTTCCAGCACGATGCCCTGCCGATTCGCCTGGATGGCAAGCAGGACGAATACCTGCTGCTGCCCGCCGAGTACGACCTGGAGAACTGCGGGGTGTTCTCGGTGCACAGCGTGACCGGCTGGAAGCCCGGCGGCGTGGGCTACCAGGCCTATGTGCCGTTCGAGTCGTTCGAGCACGACCCCAGTTTCGACGTGCCGCAGACCAGCCCGCACTACAGCATTCGCCAGCGCTCCTCGCTGTTGCATGACGGCCTGGACACCTACCTGAGCTTCGGAATACGCGATACCCGCACCCACGAGACGCTGTCCATCGAGCTCACCTGCACCAACCAGAACCTGCCGCGCCGGCTCAAGCTGGGTGATATCGACCAGCCGTCCGAGCAGACCCCGGAGTTCCTCACCTTCCGCAACATCACCCCGGTCACGGCCAGCTACGCACCGCCCCTGAACCGGGATTTCCTGTGGAAGCTGATCAGCAACATGTCGCTCAACTACCTGTCGCTGGCCAACGTCGATGCGCTCAAGGTGATCCTGGAAACCTACGACTTGCCGCGCTACTACGACCAACATGCCGAGAAGGTCAGCAAGCGCCTGCTCGGCGGGCTCAAGTCGATCCGTCACGAGCATGTCGACCGATTGCACCGCGGCCTGCCCCTGCGCGGGCTGCGCACCGAACTGACCATCGACCCGCAAGGCTACATCGGCGAAGGCGACCTGTTCGTGTTCGCCTCGGTGCTCAACGAGTTCTTTGCCCTTTATGCCAGCCTCAACTCGTACCACGAGTTGCGGGTCAGAAGTACCCAGGGAGAGGTGTACCAATGGACACCACGTATGGGCCTGCAGCCCCTGCTTTGAGCGGGCTGAGCCACGCAATACGCGAATACTCGCTGTTTCAGGCCGTGCTGCTGGTCATCGACCGGCTGCGCGAGTTCCATCCGCACCTGAGCGAAGAGGAGCTGTACGACCAGCTGGAGTTCCAGGCCAATCCGAGCCTGGGCTTTCCGGGCAGCGACGTCGATCGCGTCGAGTTCTTCGACGACCGCGGGCAGATGCGTGCACGCCTGCGTTTCAACCTGATCGGCCTGTGCGGCGCCAGCTCGCCGCTGCCGGCGTTCTACGTGGAGCAGGCGCTGGGCGATGGCGAGGACGGCAACACGACCCGGCAGTTTCTCGACGTGTTCCACCATCGGCTACAGCGCCTGATGCTGCCCATCTGGCGCAAGTACCGTTATCGCGCACGCTTCCAGAGCGGGGCAATGGACCCATTCTCGGCGCAGCTGTTCGCCCTGATCGGGCTGGGTGGCGAGCACATTCGCGAGGCCCGCGAACTGAACTGGAAGCGCCTGTTGCCCTACCTGGGCCTGCTGAGCCTGCGTGCCCACTCGGCGGCATTGATCGAGGCGGTGCTGCGCTACTACTTCAAGCATGCGCAGCTGGTCATCGAGCAGTGCATCGAACGTCGCGTGGTCATCCTGCAGGAGCAGTGCAATCGCCTGGGGCGCGCCAACAGCCTGCTGGGCGAGGACGTGGTGCTGGGCGAGCGGGTGCGTGATCGCAACGGCAAGTTCCGCATCCACATCACCCAGCTCGACTGGCAGCGCTTTCACGAGTTCCTGCCGATCGGCTTCGGCTATCAGCCGCTGTGTGCCCTGGTGCGTTTCACCCTGCGCGACCCGCTGGACTACGACATCCGCCTGGTGCTGCGCCAGGAAGAGATTCGCGAGCTGCGTATCGGCCAGGACAACGCCTGCCGTCTGGGATGGACGAGTTGGCTCGGTCACGAACGCGCCGATGGCGTGGTGACCCTGGGAAGCAAAATTCATTAAGGACCGATGGACATGATCACCGTAGACCTGCAACAACTCATCCAGGCGCTGGACGCCGACACCCGTCGTGACCTGGAGCGCTGCGCCGAACGTTGCGTGGCACGTGGCGGCAGCAGGATCCTGGTCGAGGACCTGCTGCTGGAACTGCTCGATCGCCCCGAAGGCCTTCTTGAACGGGCCTTGCACGACGCCGACGTGGCGCCGGGCGAACTGCGCGCCACCTTGCAGGTGCAGCTTGAACACAGCGCTTCGCGCAACCCGGTGTTCGCCCCCGAACTGGTGCAGTGGCTGCAGGATGCGCTGCTGGTGGCCAACCTCGAACTGGGCAGCAGCCAGGTAGAACAGGCTGCGCTGATCCTGGCGCTGCTGCGCAACCCCGTGCGCTATGCCGGCAGCCATTACCAGCCGCTGCTGGCCCGCCTGAACATCGAGCGCCTCAAGGGCTTCGCCCTGGCGTCCCGGCCGGTTGCAGCGCAGGGTGCCGCGGGCGGCCAGGGCGAGTCGATGCTGCAGCGCTTTACCCACAACCTCACGCAGCAGGCCCGCGACGGCCGACTCGACCCGGTACTGTGCCGCGATCAAGCGCTGCGCCAGATGATCGACATCCTTGCCCGGCGGCGCAAGAACAACCCCATCGTGGTGGGTGAGGCCGGTGTGGGCAAGACCGCCATCGTCGAGGGCCTGGCGCTGCGCATTGCCGCCGCCGAAGTGCCGCCGGCACTGCGCGGGGTAGAGCTGCTGGCGCTGGACATGGGCCTGCTGCAGGCCGGCGCCAGCGTCAAGGGCGAGTTCGAGCGACGCCTCAAGGGCGTGATCGACGAGGTCAAGGCCGCGCCCCGACCGGTCATCCTGTTTATCGATGAAGCCCACACCCTGATCGGTGCGGGCGGCAACGCCGGCGGTTCGGATGCGGCCAACCTGCTCAAGCCTGCACTGGCGCGGGGCGAGCTGCGCACCATCGCCGCCACCACCTGGAGCGAGTACAAGAAGTACTTCGAGAAGGACCCGGCCCTGGCCCGGCGCTTTCAGCCGGTACAACTGCACGAGCCGACAGCGGACGAGGCGGTGACCATCCTGCGCGGCCTGGCCCAGGTGTATGAGAAGAGTCACGGTATCTACCTGCGCGATGATGCGGTGGTGGCGGCGGCGCACATGTCGGCGCGCTACCTGGCCGGGCGACAGTTGCCGGACAAGGCGGTCGATGTGCTCGACACCGCCTGTGCCCGGGTGCGCATCAGCCTGGCCGCCGCGCCGCAACGCCTGGAACGCCTGCGTGCCTCGCTGGCCGAGGGCGAGCGGCAGGTGCAGGCGCAGCAGCGCGACGCCGAAGCCGGTGTGGCCATAGACCAAGAGGCGCTGCACCTGTTGCAGGCGCAACTGCGCAGCGACCAGGCCGACCAGCGGGCCGTGCAGGCGCGCTGGGAACAGCAGCGCGCGCTGGCCGAGCAGGTGCTGGACCTGCGCCGGCAGTTGGCCGAAGCCCGCGAGCAGGGCAATGCACGGGATGACGTGGCCGTACTGCAGGCCAGCCTGGAGACCACCCGCAGCCTGCTGGAAGCGGCGCAGGCCGAAGAGCGCCTGGTCAGCTTCGAAGTGTGCCCGCGCCTGGTGGCCGAAGTGATCAGTGCCTGGACCGGCGTGCCGCTGGAGCAACTGGCCCGCGAGCACAACGCCAGGATCATGCGCTTTGCCGAAGACCTGCGTGCGCGCATCCGTGGTCAGGAGCAGGCCGTGCAGGCACTGGACCGTTCGATGCGGGCCAACGCAGCCGGCCTGGCAAAGCCCGATGCGCCGGTCGGGGTGTTCCTGCTGGTGGGGCCCAGTGGCGTGGGCAAGACCGAAACGGCCCTGGCCCTGGCCGACCTGCTGTATGGCGGCGAGCGCTTCATCACCACCATCAACATGTCCGAGTTCCAGGAGAAGCACACCGTGTCGCGGCTGATCGGCGCGCCGCCCGGTTACGTCGGCTATGGCGAGGGCGGCATGCTCACCGAGGCGGTGCGCCAGAAGCCCTATTCCGTGGTGCTGCTGGATGAGGTCGAGAAGGCCGACCCGGACGTGCTGAACCTGTTCTACCAGATCTTCGACAAGGGCGTGGCCAACGACGGCGAGGGGCGCGAAATCGACTTTCGCAACACCCTGATCCTGATGACCTCCAACCTGGCCAGCGAGCAGATCGCGAGCCTTTGCCAAGGCGCCGAACGGCCCTCTGCCGAGCAACTGGAACAGGCCATACGGCCCGCCTTGAGCAGGCATTTCAAACCGGCCTTGCTGGCGCGCATGCGTGTGGTGCCGTACTACCCGGTGAGCGGCCCGGTGCTGCGCGAGCTGGTCGAGATCAAGTTGCAGCGCTTTGGCCAGCGGCTGCTGCGCCGGCAACTGGGTTTCACCTATGCCCCGGCGCTGGTCGAGCACCTGGCCGAGCGTTGCACCCAGGGCGACAGCGGCGCGCGGCTGATCGACCACCTGCTCGACCTGCACCTGATGCCGCAGGTGGCTGACCGGCTGCTGGCAGCAATGGCGGCCGGGGAGTCGTTGCAGCAGGTGCATGCCACGCTCGATGGCGATGCGGGCGTGAGGTGCGAGTTTGCCTGAGGTGGGGGTGATGTTCACCCACGTGCCGCAGCCCTTGCGCTATGCCGAAGCCCTGTTGACGCACTTCGCCAGCCTGTCGCGTACGGGCCGGGAACCCGCGCTGCAGGAGCGCTTCGTGCAGGCGGTGGCCGAGCTCAGCGGTTGCGAGCTCAGTCAGCTGTACCTGCTCGATGCCACCCACACTTCGCTGAGCCTTGCCGCCGAATGGCTGGGCGGGGCCTTGCAGCCGCGTGCTGCCGCCAGCGTGCCGGTGGATTACAACGGCGAGCAACTGCTGCAGTTCGCGCTGTGCCAGAACCGTTCGGTAAGCCTTGCCGACCTGCCCGCCAGCCTGCTCGACACCAGTTTCCTGCCGGTGCTGCACAGCCCCTGGCAGTCGCTGCTGTGCGTACCGCTGCTCAACCCGCACCAGGCCATCGCCGGCCTGCTGCTGTGTGCCAGCCGCACCAGCGTCGACCTGGGCGGCTTTGCCCAGTCGCTGGGACAGCTGGGGGCGTTCGTGCTGGTGCAAATGGAGTTGCTGCAACGCCTGCACCAGCCCGAGGTGGCGCCGGCGCCGCTGCCCGCCACGCGCGCAGGCGCCACCGACTACGGGCTGATCGGCAACAGCGCCGCGATGCGCCAGGCCTACCAGCTGATCAGCAAGGTGCTGCACAGCCCCTACACCGTCCTGCTGCTGGGCGAGACCGGCACCGGCAAGGAGGTCGTGGCCCGGGCGATTCACGACTACGGCCCGCGCGGTACCCGGCCGTTCGTGGTGCAGAACTGTGCGGCCCTGCCGGAGAACCTGCTGGAGAGCGAACTGTTCGGGTATCGACGGGGCGCCTTCACCGGCGCATTGCGCGACCGCCCTGGCCTGTTCGATGCCGCCCACGGCGGCACCCTGCTGCTCGACGAGATCGGCGACATGCCGCTGTCGCTGCAGGCCAAGCTGCTGCGCGTGCTGCAGGAGGGCGAGATCCGCCCGCTGGGTTCCAACGACACCCACACCATCGATGTGCGCATCATCGCCGCCACCCACCGCGACCTGGCGGTGCTGGTCAGCGAAGGGCGCTTTCGCGAAGACCTGTACTACCGCCTGGCGCAGTTCCCCATCGAGTTGCCGGCCCTGCGTCAGCGCGGCGGCGATGTGCCAGTGCTGGCCCGGCATTTCTCTGCCAAGGCCTGCGAGTTTCTGGGGCGCAAGCCCCTGCAGTGGTCGCCGGCGGCACTGGCCTACCTCGACGGGCTCGCCTGGCCGGGCAACGTGCGTGAACTCAAGGGCCTGGTGGAGCGCGCGGTGTTGCTGTGCGACGGCGAGTGCCTGCTGCCTGAGCATGTTGCCCCGGCCAGCGAAGTACCGTCGGGGGACAGCGGGCTGAACCTGCGTGATCGCCTTGAAAACGTGGAGCGCCACTGGCTGCTCGACTGCCTGCGCAAGAACGCCGGCAACCAGACCCTGGCCGCACGCGAGCTGGGCCTGCCGCGGCGCACCCTGCTGTACCGCCTGGGGCGGCTGAACATCAACCTTGGCGAGTTCGAAGGTTGAGCGGCCATGGCGAGCAATGCTGCATTTTCCCTTACAACCGTGCGCTGCCCCCGGCGGGCGGCGCCCCGTGCAATGCCCACCGATGGAGATCTGCAAATGTCTGTTCGTCACTGGCCCGCCTTGCTGCTGGCGCTGATCGTGCTCAGCGGCCTGGGCGGCTGTAGCGGCAATTACAAATTCAACGACGACACCTATCGCCCGCTGGGCGATCCGCAGGCAGCCAACCGCGGCAAGTGAGTGCAAGGAGCATCAACATGGAACTGGTTCTTGAAACGCAGGGACGCAGCAAGACCTTCACCCGTGCAGGCGGCGTGATCGGGCGCGACGAGGCGTGCGACTGGGTCATCAGCGACCCGCAGCGGCATGTCTCCAAGCGACATGCGCTGGTCACCTGTCAGGAGGGCGTGTTCTTCCTCACCGACATCAGCAGCAACGGCACCCGCGACGGACGCAGCGGTGCGCAGCTGCGCAAGGGGCAGGCGCAGCGAATCGAGCAGGACAGCGTGTACCTGCTGGGCGGTTTCGAGGTGCGCGCGCGCCTGGTCACCCGCACCGCAGCCGACGTCGAGGTCGGCCTGCCCAGCGCCGCGGGCAGCATCATCCCTGACGACGCCTTTCTTGAGCTGGACCCGTTCCATGCCCTCGACCAGCAGGACGTCGAGCCTTCACCCCTCGACGCACTGAGTGCACTCGACACGGTTGCACCGGTGGCCCGCCAGCGCCCCGACTACGCGCGCATAGACATGGAAAGCCTGCTGGTACCCAACCTGGTGGCGCAGCCCGAACCCGACGACGAACCACAGGCGGCGCCGGCACCAGCGTGTAACGAACGGTTCTGGGCAGCCTTTGGCACCGCCCTCGGGGTCGATCTGGGCGGGCTCGACCCTGGCGCCCGTGAAGCCCTGGCGATCAAGGCGGCCGGCCTGCTCAAGCAGAGCATCGGCGGCGTGCAGCAAAGCCTGCGCACCCGCAGCGAACTGAAGAACGAGTTGCGCCTGGCCCTGACCACCTCCCACCGCGCCAGCCACAACCCGTTGAAGTCGAGCGCCGATGCCGGCCAGGCGCTGGGCCTGTTGCTGCACCCGGCCGCGCCCGGCCAGCTCCCTGCGAGCCAGGCACTGACCCAGGCCTACCGCGACCTGCAGGCGCATCAGGTGGCGATGCTGACGGCCTGTCGCGCTGCGCTGCAGGGTGTGCTTGAGCACTTTTCGCCACGCCAGCTGGGCCTGCAGTTCGAGCGCGGCCGGGCACCGCTGCTGCGGACTGCCGGCAGCCAATGGCGCGCCTACGTGCGCTACCACCAGGCCCTTGGCCAGGACGATGAATGGAGCGAGCGCCTGCTGGCGCGCGACTTCGCCCAGGCCTACGCCGAACAGGTTCGCCTGATCGGCACCCTTCACACCGACGCTCAAGGATGATCCCCATGCTGCGCTGCAAGACCTTTCTCTCCGCCGGCCTGATGGCGCTGGCGCTGTTGCTGGCCGGTTGCTTCGCGCTGTCGCCGTACTCGGAACTGACCAAGCTGCAACTGACCCTCGACGCCGGTGACCAGCTCAACCCGGACCTCAATGGCCGGCCCTCGCCGATCGTGGTGCGCCTGTTCGAACTCAAGCACCCGGTGGCCTTCGAGCATGCCGACTTCTTCAGCCTGTACGAGCGGGCCAAGGAATCCCTGGCGCCAGACCTGGTGGTCAGCGAAGAGCTGGAGCTGCGCCCCGGTGAGCACGTGACGCTGCGCCTGAGCGTGGAACCTGGCAGCCGCTACGTCGGCGTGCTGGCGGCCTACCGCGACCTGGAGCAGACCCAGTGGCGCTACGTGGTCCAGATCACCCCGCAGGCACTCAACAGCGCCAGCCTGACGCTGGACCAGGCCGGCATTCGCAACAGCAACGCCACACTGGCCCGGACGGAAAACTGATCATGCATGTGCACAAAGTCATTTGGCAGGAAGGCATGCTGCTGCGTCCGCAGCACTTCCAGCACAACGATCGCTACTACGACTACCAGATGAAAACCCGCACCCAGCTGCTGGGCAGCTACAACTGGGGTTTTCTCAGCCTGGAGATCGACCAGCAGTTCCTGAGCATGGGCAAGCTGGTGGTCAGCCAGGCCAGCGGCGTGCTGCCCGACGGCAGCCTGTTCGAACTCAGCAGCAACATCGAGCCGCTGGCCCTGGACATACCGCCCAACACCGGCAACACGCCGGTGTACCTGGCACTGCCGTTGGTGACCGGCAACCACATCGAGACCCGGCGACTGGAGCAGTCCGATGTGCTGGCGCGCTACATCGCCTACGAGACCCCGGTCAGCGACTCCAACGCCGGTGACGACATCAACAGCGACATCAGCTGTGCACGGCCGGACTTTCGCCTGCTGCTGGGCGAGCAGCAGGGCGATCAGGCCTACGTCAAGCTCAAGCTGTGCGCCGTGCTCGACACCACCCCGGACGGCGTGATCAGCCTGGACCCCGAGTTCGTGCCGACCTTCATTCACACCCACGCTTCAAGCTACCTGCTGTCGTGCCTCAAGGAGGTGATCAGCATGCTCGGCCACCGTGGCGACACCATTGCCGAGCGCATCCGTTCCAACGGCAAGGTCGGCGGCGCGGAGGTGGGCGACTTCATGATGCTGCAACTGATCAATCGCACCGAACTGCTGCTGCGTCACTACCTGGGCCTGGACCAGCTGCACCCCGAGGAGCTGTACCGCACCCTGCTGACCATGCTGGGGGACCTGGCGACCTTCGCCAGCGACACCAAGCGCCCGCGTACCGACAGCCGTTATCAGCACAGCGACCAGGGCGCGAGCTTTCGCCGGCTGATGGACGGCATACGCGAGGTGCTGTCGATGGTGCTGGAACAGCACGCCATCGAACTGGACCTGCAAACCCGCCAGTACGGCATCCTGGTGGCCGCCGTGCACGACCAGACGCTGCTCGCCTCGGCCTCGTTCGTACTGGCCGCCAGCGCCAACTGCGACAGCGAGACCCTGCGCACGCGCCTGCCCTCGCACCTCAAGGTCGGCCCGGTGGAACGTATCCGGCAACTGGTCAACCTGCACCTGCCTGGCATCAAGGTGGTGCCGTTGCCGGTGGCGCCGCGGCAGATCCCGTTCCATTCCAACAAGACCTACTTCCTGCTCGAATTCAACGCCGAAGACCAGGCCCTGCTGGAGCGCTCCGGTGGTTTTGCCTTCCACGTCTCGGGCGAGTTCGCCGAGCTCGAACTGAAATTCTGGGCCATCAGGAACTGACCGCATGCACAAGGACATCGAACACCGTCAGGACGACAAGACCGTGCTGGTGGACCGCCAGGGCCAGGCGCCCAGGCAGGTTCCGCTGACCGATGGGTTGGCCACGCCGCGCCTGGAGCAACTGGAAGACCGGATGATCTACTCGGCTCGCCTGGGCCCGGCCGAGGCCATCAACATCAGCCTCAACACCCTGGTGGCAGCCGCCTCGGACCTGCTCTCGCACGTGGTGCGGCTCAAGCACAGCGACAGCCGCGAAGACCTCGACGCCCTCAACCAGACCCTCACCCATGGCATCAAGCTGTTCGAGGCCCATGCGCTGCACAACGGCGCCGAGCCCAGCCAGGTGATGACCGCGCGCTACGTGCTGTGCTCGGTGCTCGACGAGGCCGTGGTCACCACCTCCTGGGGCAACGAGAGCGAGTGGGCGCAGATGAGCCTGCTCAGCACCTTTCACAACGAGACCTTCGGTGGCGAGAAGTTCTTCCAGCTGCTCGATCGTCTGTCGAAGAACCCGGTCAAGCATCTGCCGATGCTGGAGCTCATGTACCTGTGCCTGTCGCTGGGGTTCGAGGGC
The DNA here is from genome assembly GCF_002478435.1 of Pseudomonas sp. UBA7500. NCBI lineage: Bacteria > Pseudomonadati > Pseudomonadota > Gammaproteobacteria > Pseudomonadales > Pseudomonadaceae > Pseudomonas > Pseudomonas sp. UBA7500. The sequence continues at coordinate 84,541 of NZ_DLNW01000022.1, forward strand.
AAGTACCGCGTGATGGTGCGCGGCATGCTCGAACTCGAAGGGATTCGCGACGCCTTGTTCCGCCAGGTGCGGCAACTGCGCGGGGATGCCCCGCGCGAACTTTCGCCGCAGTGGGAAGGGCTCAACGACCAGCGTCGCAGCCTGGTGCGGGTGGTGCCGTGGTGGATGGTCACGCTGTTCGCGCTGATCTGCCTGGTGGTGATGTATTCGGGGTTCGCCTGGGTGTTGGGTGAGCAGCGCGAGGCCGTGCTGCAACCTTTTCAGCAGCTTGACCCGGAAACGGTCCAGGCGCAGCAGTAGAACAGGGACGTGTGATGAAAAACTTCTTCAAGAAAGTCGGCGATTTTTTGCGCAAAACGTGGGTATGGACGCTGTTGCTGGTGTTGTCGCTGGTACTGCTGGTGTGGTTCGTGGGGCCGCTGCTGGCAGTCGACGACCACCGCTTCTGGGCCTCGGCCACCTCGCGCCTGCTGACCATCAGTGCGCTGTTCCTGTGCTGGGGGCTGGGCATGGTGTTCTCCAGTTGGCGCGCCGGGGTGCAGAAAAAGGCTGTCGAAGAGAGCGAGGACGGCCAGGAACGCCTGCGCCGTGAAGCGCGCATCGATGAGGACCACAAGGAACTGCGCAGCCGCTTCAGCGAGGCGTTGCGTACGCTCAAGGGCTCTAGCCTGTATGGCGGGCGCAGCGAGCGCTGGCGCAACGACCTGCCCTGGTACTTGCTGATCGGCCCCCAGGGCAGTGGCAAGACCAGCCTGCTGGACTTTTCCGGCCTGGAGTTTCCGCTCAACAAACTGGACCGCCAACTCACCCGCGACACCCGCGGTACGCGCCATTGCGACTGGTATTTTGCCGACCACGCGGTGTTGATCGACACCGCCGGACGCTACCTGACCCAGGAAACCGCCGAGGTCGACGCCAGTGCCTGGCGTACCCTGCTCAATCTGCTGCGTCGACGCAGCCGCAGCCGGCCGCTCAACGGCGTGCTGGTCAGCGTGCCGGTCGAGCTGCTGCGCAGTGGCGACGAGAAGGGCCTGGAAAACCTGGCGCGCCAGGTCCATGCGCGACTGCAGGAAATCCAGCAGACCCTGCATGTTCAGGTGCCGGTGTACCTGGTGCTGAGCAAGGCCGACCAGTTGCAGGGCTTCGACGATTTCTTCGACCAGCTCAGCCGTGAAGAAAGCGACCAGGTACTGGGCAGCACCTTCACCAAGGCGCAGAACGGCACCGATGTGGCCGTGCTGCGCCAGGCCTTCGAGGCGCTGCTGCGGCGCCTCAACAGCCAGGTGATCATGCGCATGCACCACGAGCGCGATACACAGCGGCGCGCGCGCATCCTCGACTTCCCGCACCAGCTGGCGCAGATCGGCGAGCAGCTGTGCCTGTTCGTCGACATCGCCTTCACCGGCAATCGCTACCAGCGCGCCAGCCAGCTTCGCGGGTTCTACCTCACAAGTGCGCCGCACCTTGTCCAGCAGCTGGACCCGGACACCGCCAGCATCGGGGCCAGCCTGGGCCTGCCCAGCACGGTGCTACCCACCTTGCGCAGCGGGCGTTCGCGGTTCATCCATCACCTGCTCAGCCGGGTCATCTTCCCCGAGGCCGACCTGGCCGGCCTCGACCAGCGCGAGCGGCGACGCATCGACTGGGGGCAGCGCGCACTGTATGTCGGCGCGCTGGGCGTACTGGTGTGCTGCGGGTTGCTGTGGGCGGGCGGTTTCAGTGCCAACCACGACCGCCTCGAGCAACTGCGCGGGCTCGGTCAGGTGTGGGCCGGGCAGCGTGCAGCGCTGACCCCGCAAAGCGATGCCATGGCCGCGCTCAAGCCGCTGGACAGCAGCTATGCCGCGACCCAGGTATTCCCGCCTTCGGGTGATGCGTCACTGCATGAGCGCCTGGGCCTGTACCAGGGCGAGCAGAGCAATCCGTTGCTTCGCAGTGCCTACGAACAGGACCTGCACACCCAACTGCTGCCACGGGTGGCCAAACAGCTCGAAGGGCAGATTCGTGGCAACCTGCGCGACCGTGAGCGCCTGCTCAACAGCCTGCGTGCCTACTTGATGCTGAGCATGCCCGACCGCCGCGAAGCCGCCTGGCTGCAGGAGTGGGTAGCCGCTGACTGGTCGCGCCGCTACGCGGGCAACACGGCGGTGCAAAACGGGCTCAACGGGCATTTCGAACGCCTGCTGCAACTGCCATTCAGCTACCCGCTGGACCCGCAACTGGTGGCCCAGGCACGCAAGGTGCTGCGCAGCGAATCGCTGGTCAACGTGGTGTACCGGGTACTGCGCGAGCAGGCCAGCAGCCTGCCCGACTACCGCCTCAGCCAGCACCTGGGCCCCCAGGGCGGGCTGTTTTTCGGCACCGACTACGTGATTCCGGGGTTTTACACCCAGCAGGGCTACGAGCAGTATTTCTCGGTACAGGGCTCGACCCTGGTCAGCGAGCTGCTGCGTGACAACTGGGTCCTGGGTGAGGGCAGCGGCATCAGCGACATGGACATGCGCCGCCTGCTGGTAGGATTGGAACAGCTGTACTTTCGCGACTACGCCAACCACTGGAGCGAGGCTGTCGGCCAGGTCGGCCTGCAACCGTTCGGCGATGCCGGCGAGGGCGCCGATCAGCTCGCCGGGCTCACCTCGGCCAACTCGCCGGTACTTCAACTGCTGGTGCAGCTGCGCGACAACACCCGTTTCGAGCCCGTGCCGGGCAGCACCGATGAGCCCGCCGAGGCACCGGCCAGCGACCCGGCCCAGGGGGTCAAGCTGGGCAAGAAGGCCAACACGGCGGTCGCCGTGGCCGGCAAGGTCCAGGGCGCCCTGGCGAGCAAGCCCGCCGTGGCGGCCAAGCCGCTGCCCGACACCGCGAAGAAGTCCCTGCAGCGGCGTTTCGAATCCCTGCATCGGCTGCTGGACGAAAACAATGGCCCCTCCGCCGACCTCACCCCGGCGCTGCAGGCGCTCAACGACCTGCAACTGCAGATGGCCGGCCTCGCGCGCGCCAGCCAGCCGGAGCAGATGGCCTTCGAGCTTGCCAAGACCCGCATGGGGGGCCAGCGCGATGCGCTCAGCGCCCTGCGCAACGCATCCGGGCGTCTGCCGCGACCGCTCAATGGCTGGTTCAACCTGCTGGCCGAAGACAGCTGGCGGCTGGTACTCAACGATGCCTACCAGTACGTCAACGAGCGCTACCAGAGCGAGCTGTACGGCTTCTACGGTGAGTCGATCCAGCAGCGCTACCCGTTCGATGCTCACAGCACCAGTGACGTGGCGATCAACGACTTTCGCGAGTTCTTCAAGGCCCAGGGCATCGCCGAGCGCTTCTTCGACACCTACCTGCGCCCGTTCATCAGCGGCGACCCGGGCAGCTACCGCCTGCGCAGCATCGACGGCCAGAGCCTGCCGATCTCGCGGGTCTACCTGGACCAGATGGCCAGGACCCAGACGATTCGCCAGAGCTTCTTCGCCGAGAACCCGGCGCAGCCGCAGGTGCAGTTCAGGCTCGAGCCCTACACCCTGGACTCGGCGGTGAGCCGCGCCGAGTTCCGCTTTGGCGATCGGCAGCTGGACTATCGCCACGGCCCGGTGGTGCCCATGACCTTCAACTGGCCGACCGATGCCCAGGACGGTCGCGCAAGCCTGGTGCTCGAACGCATGGTCGAGCGCCCGATCGGCATCGAGAAGAACACCGGGCCGTGGTCGCTGTTCCGCCTGTTCGACCTGATGCAGACCGAGTACCTCAAGGGCCGCGACGTGCTGGTGCTCAAGGCCGAAGTGGGCGGGCTGCGGGCCAACTACCTGCTCAGCAGCCAGCGTGCGCCCAACCCTTTCGACGTTGGCGTGTTACGCGGCTTTCGTCTACCGGGGTCGCTCTAGATGCAGGTTGGAGCACGCTGGCGCAGCGCGGCGCGCACGGATGCTGGCAAGGTGCGCATGCGCAACGAGGACGCCTTTCTGGAGTGCCCGGCGCAGGGCCTGTGGGTGGTGGCCGATGGCATGGGCGGCTACCGCGGTGGCGACCTGGCCAGCCAGCTGATCGTCGCCAGCCTGGCCGAGTTGCCGGCCCATGGCAGTTTTGACGAGCGCCTGGAAGGGGTGCGCGGGTGCCTGCATTGGATCAACCGGCGCCTTGGCCAGGAACTGACCGTCACGGATGCACATCACGACAGCATCATGGGCAGCACGGTGGTGGCGCTGCTGCTCGAGGGCGAGCGTGCGGCGTGCATCTGGGCCGGCGACAGCCGCTGCTACCTGTGGCGCCAGCAGCGTCTTTACCAGCTGTCACGCGACCATTCGTTGCAGCAGCAGTTGATCGACCAGCGCCAGATGAGCGCGGAGCAGGCGCGGGCGCAACCGGGCGCTCGCGCCCTGACCCGCGCCCTTGGCGCCAGCGAGCAGCTGACCCTGGAGGTGCTGGAGCTGCAGGTATACCCGGGCGATGCGTTCCTGCTGTGCAGCGACGGCCTGTACCAGGAACTGAGCAGCGATGCCCTGGGCAAGGCGTTGAGCCTGGCGTCGGCGCAGGTCGCGCTGGAGCGTCTGTTCGAATGGGCATTGCGCGGCGCAGCGGGGGACAACCTGACCGCAGTGGTGATTCGCCAATGAGCAGACACCAGCCCGACCTCGGTGCCTTGCTGGCCACCGAATCCCGCGACGCCAACCTCACCTATTTCGCCTTCGTCAACGGCCAGTTGGCCGCCCCGGCGCCCGCTGCGGCCAAGCGCAAGGGGCGCCGCGCAGGCAAGAAAAAGCCGGCGCCGACACCGCCGCTGGTGCCGCTGCCGCAGGTGCTGGCCGGGCGTTATCGGCTCGAACGCCTGCTCGGTGCCGGCGGCATGGGCATGGTCTATCGCGCCCGCGATCTGCTGCGCGAGCAGTTCGGTGACCCGCAGCCCTGTGTGGCGATCAAGCTCGTGAGCGAGGCGCTGGCCGCCTCGCCGGATGCCAACGCGCTGCTGTTCAGCGAGTTTGCCCTGACCCGGCACGTGGCGCACCCGCAGGTGGTCAACCTGTACAGCTTCGAGATCGACCCGCCGAGCCAGCGCGCCTTCATCACCCTGGAGCTGCTGCGTGGGCCTGCACTGGACAAACTGCTGTGCGAGCAACCGCTGGGCCTGCACGGGCAGGCGTTGAACGCGATCGTGTTGCCTCTGCTGGAAGCCCTGGCCTGCTGCCATGCCCGGGGCGTGTTTCACGGTGACCTCAAGCCGAGCAACGTGATGCTCGGCGAAGACGGCGTGCGCCTGTTCGATTTTGGTCTTGGCCAGGCCGACGCCGGTGTGCTTTCGGGGCTGGCCCACCTCAGCCGCGAGCGCTTCAACGCCTGGACGCCCGGCTACGCTGCACCGGAACTGCTGGAACACGGCACGCTGGGTGCGGCGGCGGATATGTATGCGGTGGCCTGCCTGATCTACGAGCTGGCCAGCGGCAAGCATCCCTATCGGCGCCTGCCTTCAACTCAGGCCCGCGCCGAGCAGCTCGATCGCACGCTGACGCGCCCGTCGAACCTGCCCGCGCACTGCTGGCCTGCGCTGAAAATTGCGCTGGCATTCGACCCTGCCCAGCGCACGATCAGTGCGCGGCAACTGCAGGAGGCGCTGGCGTCGAAAGGGGGCTGTTGGGGGCGTGTTTTTTCGCTTTTCAAGCGGTGAAAACCTACCCTGCCGTTTTTACCAACTGCGCAACTTCTTGCGCACTCAAATGTGGATAACCCTGTGCATACATTTCCCTAGGCCTTTGGGATAAAGGCCTACAGACGAGTGCGCAACTTCTTGCACAGTACTGCGCAAGAAGTTGCGCACTTTTTCGGGTTTTCTCGCGTAAAAGTGCTCAAAAAACGTACAGTAAAAACACAAGCTACTGATTAACAACAACTAAATTTAAGTTGGCACGGGTCTTGAACTGTCTCCTTGCAGCCGCACGGCATTTTTCGCCTGTCCGGCTTCACTTTTTGCAAGGAGCAAACCCCCATGGCAACACCTGCCTACATGTCCGTCACCGGCACCAAACAAGGCCTGATCACCGCCGGTGCCTTCACCGCCGATTCGGTCGGCAACACCTACCAGGAAGGCCACGAAGACCAGGTCATGGTCCAGGGCTTCAACCACGAAGTGATCATCCCGCGCGACCCGCAGTCCGGTCAGCCGACCGGCCAGCGCGTGCACAAGCCGGTGGTCATCACCAAGGTCTTCGACAAGGCGTCGCCCCTGCTGCTGGCCGCGCTGACCTCCGGCGAGCGCCTGACCGAAATCGTCATCCACTGGTACCGCACCTCGGCGGCCGGCACCCAGGAGCACTATTTCACCACCAAGCTCGAAGACGCGATCATCGTCGACATCAAGGACTACATGCACAACTGCCAGGACCCGGCCAACGCGCACTTCACCCACCTTGAAGACGTGCACTTCACCTACCGCAAGATCACCTGGACCCACGAAGTGTCCGGTACCTCCGGCTCGGACGACTGGCGCACCCCGGTCGCCGGCTAAGCCTGCGTTAGTTCACTGCCCCGGCCAGCCAGCATGGCCGGCCGGGGCAGCCTGTCACCCCAGTTTTTGCAGCGGGAGGAACATCGGATGTTCTCAGCGGCCAACCAGCCCCATTTCACCCTGACCCTGGACGGGGTCGACAGCGACTTTCAGGTGCTGTCGTTCAGCGGGCGCGAAGCGCTCAGCCAGCCGTTCGAATTCGAACTGGAGCTGGTCAGTGAACGGGCGTCGCTGAACCTCGAATNNGGGCGGCGCCTGTCGCGCTACCGGCTGGTGCTGCGCCCGCAGCTGGCGTACCTGGCACACCGCATCAACCAGCGCATCTTCCAGCACAAGACGGTGCCGCAGATCATCGCCCAGGTGCTCGAAGAGCACGGCATCCTCGCCAGCGACCACCGCTTCGTGCTTGGCGCGGTGTACCCCGAGCGGGTGTACTGCGTGCAGTACGACGAGTCCGACCTGCACTTCATCCAGCGCCTGTGCGAGGAGGAGGGCATCCACTACCACTTCCAGCACAGCCCGCAGGGCCATGCGCTGGTGTTCGGCGACGACCAGACCGTATTCCCCACGCTGGCCTCGGTGGCCTACCAGCAGGACACCGGGCTGGTGGCCGACGTGCCGGTGATCAAGCGCTTCGGCCTGCGCCTGGCCACGCGCACCAGCCGCACCACGCGGCGCGACTACGACTTCACCAAACCGCGCATCCAGCTCGAAAGCGACGCCGACAGCGGTGCTGCGCCGGACCTGGAAGACTACGACTACCCGGCCCGCTTCAGCGACCGCGCGCGCGGCAAGCACCTGGCCACCCGCGCCTTGGAGCGCCACCGCAGCGACTACCGCCTGGCCGAGGGCCGCAGCGACCAGCCGAGCCTGGTCAGCGGGCATTTTCTGAGCCTGACCGAGCATGCCAACCCGGCGTGGAACGACCTGTGGCTTCTGACCGAAGTGCTGCACGAAGGCAAGCAGCCGCAGGTGCTCGAAGAGGTGATCAGCAGCGACGTCACCGACCTCAAGGACGACTTTCACCAGGGCTATCGCAACCGCTTCTGCGCCACGCCGTGGGACGTGCCGTACCGTCCGCCGCTGAGGCATCCCAAGCCACGGGTGCTGGGCTCCCAGCGCGCCGTGGTGACCGGCCCCGAAGGCGAGGAGATCTATTGCGACGAGTACGGCCGGGTCAAGGTGCAGTTCTTCTGGGACCGCGAAGGCCA